>NZ_JAQSUV010000017.1:0-7061 GCF_028649355.1 Acinetobacter sp. Gutcm_16
TTGTAGACCAGTCATCATTCACTAACTTTTTTCTTATCAAAATAATCTTCTGGATAAGGGTCTTGACCTTTTAACTTATTACGATATTTCATTACACTAATCTGAACACCATCATCAGTTAAAAAATCATTGTAAAATCCTGCTCTTTGGGATCATCAAATCCGAATTTTTCAAATATCTGCTCTGATAATGCTCCAAAATTTTCATATGACTTCCTATAGCCAAAATAATTAACAAAACCAGAAATTGCTACAGAAACAAATAAAGAAATTCCCACAATCTCCAGAAAGTATAAAATTGTGTTCATAGAATAGGAAAAATTAAAAATAAAATAAAATAAAAATAAAGAGAAAACCCCATGACAACAATGTAAAATAGTAAGTCTGCATAATAATCGCTTTATAGCCCTTTTTTACTGAGCGGCCCATTTCATAGATCATATAAAGCAAACCAGATTTAGGATCAAGAATCGCATAAACCTGATATCGACCATCTACAGGCTTGTCATTAATTACAGCTATCAGTTCATCATTTTCTTTAAAACGAACCGTCGTAAATTGCCCCAGTAAAGAATGTTCTTCTATTTCCCCTATAAACGTAATGCCATCTTTAGCTTTACCTGCCATTACTAGTATAGGAGCGCTGATCAGCAACGAACTACTTTCAGCCAGTACACCTGCAAAAGCAGTTCCAGCGGCAATTCCACCCACATTTTGATTTACTGGTATTTTGGATTTGGCTTTTTCTAAAGAATGGATTGGGCCTTGAACAAGCTTTAAATTTAGTTTCAAATAATTTACCTTAAATAACCTTTTAATTTCTAGGTGGTTATACATTCCGTTCTTTTTGCTCTATATAATTTTCTGGATAGGGAGCACTTTCAATAAGCTCACGATACTCAAACACGGTTTAAAGTAATAAATGATCTTCTCACTTTAAAATTGATTTTCAAGACACTAAAAAATTCTGCTTTAGCCGTATAAATAAAACCACTTTCCAAATGTAAATACGATTATTCTTTTTAGCAACTTCCTTAACAAGCTCATCGACCACCCATTTTTGACATAAACATATTAAAATAAATAAATTTTTAGGTTAGATAAATTTAACTTTTCATAAAAAAACCATATACCAAGAATATAATCCCAAGAATAAATCCTAGATACATAGATGAAAGGTTAATTAATAGCCACCCCTTATGTTTTTCTTCAAAGACCTTCACATTTTCTCTATATGTGTTTGGAATAATTGGTATTGGTTTATTTTTTTCATCATTTATAGATGGAAAGTGTAACTTTACAGACAAAGTTTTATAATTTGAGTAATATATTAAAAACCAATAAGCAACTACAACCAAATCTCCCCCAATTCTAGAAAACTCTTCTCCACCTCTCCCTCCAAAGAAAAAAATCAAAAAATCTCTCTGATTATTCTTTATATAGACTTTATTATACATATATGTAAACAACAGCAATAAAAGACCAAAAGGAATAATTAAAAAAACACAAATAAGAAATATATCATCAGTAACTATAATATCTCTAATTCTAATATTTTTTAAATCTTCAAACATAACTTATATTCCTAATTACATACACCTGTAATATTTCTTGCAACAGTTGTACCTACATAATTACCAGCAAAACCTAGACCAACTCCACCAATTACAGCACCAATACCTGCCCCGATAACTCCACCTATACCGATAGATGTTCCCCCTGTTGTAGGCGCTAATATTAAGCCAATTTTTACCCCAGCTATGGCACCCCATTCAGCCCCTAAACTTCCTAATAACATATTTCCACTGATATTATAAGTTTTTACTGGTTCCACTTTAACGATGTACGCTTCATGCTTTATAGTTTGTAGTATTTAATCTTCTTAATTTTTATAAAAAAAGTTATCTTGTTACAAAAAAACTACCTAATTAATTGTTATATATAAAAATTTAAATTAAAATCCATAGTTATCTATGTTCCATTAAAGTTTAAAATTTCTATGAAAAATCTTTTGGTTCTTGCATCACTTATCGTCTTGATTTCATGTAGTAGTACAAAACAAGAGCACGCTACAAATACGAAGAACTCAAATTCAGAAACAGTATACATTTATGATCAAGAAACAAACAAAAAGCTAAAACAAGCAGAAAATTTCATCAATAATGACCAATATGATAAAGCTTTTCCAATTTTATTCGAGTTAGCTAAACAAGGGAACCCAACCGCTCAAAATGATATTGGTGCAAGTTATCAGTATGGATTTAATGGCGAAACTGATGAAGCAAAAGCTATTCATTGGTATACATTAGCAGCTAAACAAAACCATGCCCCATCAATACATAACTTAGGCTTAATAGCATTTAACAATGCAAAAAATGAGCATGACTATCAAAAAGCATTAACCCTTTTTGAAAAAGCAGCTAAGCTTGGTTCTTATGAAGCTATTAATTATATTGGTATATATTATGAAAATGGCATTATATTTCCTCAAGAATCAACAAAAGCGCTTGAAAAATTTAAAATAGCAGCAGAGCATGGCAACGCATCAGGCCAATTTAATCTAGGTCAAGCCTATTACTATGGTAAAGGCGTAAAACAAGACTATAAAAAAGCATTTGAATGGTACACAAAGTCATCTGAGCAAAATTATGCAACAGCAGCTATTCAATTAGCAAGTTTATATGATGAGGGTAAAGGTACTGATAAGAATACTGACAAAGCTATTGAATTGGTAAAACCATATGCAGAACAGGGTTATGATCTTGCACAATACAATATTTCTCTTTACTATAAAGATAAAAATGAACTAGGAAAGTCTATATACTGGTTAGACCAGTATAAGAAAAATCCTAATAAGAGTGATTAAATTACTCTTTAACTTTTTTATTATAAATAAATAAAGGAATTACAATTGAAGCCCCAGCTTGATTATCAATACTTGGGGCCTTTATACTTTTTTTCCCTATATTTATCTGCCCCACACCACCAAGGCCACTCACTTTTTTCCTTTCCCCAGTTTCATAATCTTGGGTTGTAGATTTTACATTCATAACTCCCACATTATAAGCTCCTAAATTAACACTATTTGTTAGACTATATCCTGCTCCAGTCAATTCCGAAACATGTTTTGCATTAGTCTTAATATTACTTCCTGCAAGAGAAAATCCAATATCATCACTTAATTTTTTGACATTTCCACCATGTAAATTTATTGCACTCTTATCGATACTGATAGAGTCTTCAACAGCATAGTATAGCATCCAGTTCCCACGAGCATCATAGGCTACTCCTATTTCTAAGGAAGCGCCTAATATCTCCCATAACTGTGCTCCAATAGTTACAGAAATTTGTCGAGTATAATCTCCACTCACCTTAGTAACTGGGAATAAACCTTCAGTATATAATTTACTCAATATTAGCTTTTGATTACTTAGGCCTAAAAACTTTGCAGAATGATTTATTAACTTTAGTCTTTGGCCCGCATAAAGACTATATGTATCAATTACTTTATTATCTTGTTTAATTCTTTCTGCATTTAAATTAAACTTTCTTGCGATGCTTAATAAAGTATCACCAGCATTTACAATATAATCTATTTCAATAAAATAACCTTCTTTAGGAGCTGCGACATGAAGCATCATTTCATTTGATGCACTAGAACTCCCAATAAATATTTTCTGACCTACTTTAATTTTATTTGCATCAGAAATGTTATTATTTCTCATAAGTAGAGAAATTTCTTTGTTATATTTTTTGGCTATACTTGCTAAATTTTCACCAGATTTCACCTGATGATAGTCACTTTCATAAGTTTTAGATGGCCCTTTTACTTCTGTTGTAACCAAAATCTTCATTAAACTTAATGGTAGTGTTAATGTTGCTCCATTGAGGAAATAATCTTTCTCAATATTCTGCTGATAAATTTGTGTGAAGCTCTTATATTTTGTTGGTCCATCTTTTACATAAACTCTTAAAATTCCTTTTTCAGAATGTGTATAAAAAGTTTTTATTACCTTTCCAGTCTTTGTAGTTTGATCTTTATCTAGAATCCTAGTTGTAGTAGGAAACACTAGACTTTGAAAAGTCACTTTATAGTCTAAGTTTGGAATTTCCTCGTCAACATTTTTATATGTAAAGCGTAATTTAAATGCAATATTCGACATTATTTATACCAACTATTCTTTGCTATCTTGTTCATTTTCAATATAGCCAATAACTGGCTCATCTATATCAATAAAGACTTCTAAAGGCTCTGCAATTTCTGAATAAATCCTATTAGTCCGACCCCTTTCATCTAGTACACCTTCCAAATAAATTCCATCTTTTTTGCGGACACGATAAGAACTTTTTAAATAATCTGAATAAAGCTCAAGACTAGAAAAATCAAGACGATGGCTAAATTTTTTAACTTCAGCAAAAACTGGTTCTTTTAATATTGGTAAAGACATATTAACTTTAGTCCCACCCAAAAACTGATGCTGCCCCGCCTTACTCTCAAACTTTCCAGCAGTCGTTGAAAAGATACCTGTTCCATTCATCTTGATTTGAGAACCACCTGCTGTCAGATTAATCTCAGTTGGACTCGTGATATAAACGGTATCTTCCGTAGAAATAATCTGAATGCCTTTACGCGCAATAACATCCAGTGCATCACCTTGCGCTTGGATTTCAACCTTGCCCTTGCCTGCATAGGCTCTTAGCCCGTCCTGTGCTGCAAAGAGACTGATTTTCTCACTGGCATGTGCAATCAACGATTTCTGCGTAGAAAGGTTAATACTCTCCCCTGCACTTTGGCTGATCTGACCATCGGCTGAGAGATAAATATCTTCATTACTGCTAACAGCTATGGAGTTTGGTGCAGAGAGAATCATGATGGCTTGTTTAAATGCATCTGCCTTGTTTTGATCTTGTTGTTCAATCTGTTCTAAGAAGCCTTTTAAGTTTTCTAAAACATCAAGCGGATCCGTCTGTTGATTCTTCGCCACTTCACTTAATGCTTGGCTATTGTTTAAAGTCCCTTCAAGTTGTTGTTTGGCAGGTTGAGCATTCAGATGTGTACCTGCAGCTTGATCTTGTTTATGGCTACTGAGCAGTAACCCCTCACCTGCTCGAATCGCGCCCCATTGATCAGTTCGAAGCTCAAAGCCTTCTCCTCGTCCCTCACTTGTCTCCGTTTCTTTGGGGTGGCTGAGGTTGCCGAGGTTCAACTGAGTTGCCCCATGGCTGCTTTGCAGTTGAGTACTGATCTGGTCAGTTGTGTCATCGAAGCGCAGTTGGTTATAACCTTCACCTCCAACTTCTTTAGAGCGAATCCCAGCTAGTTTCTTGGTTTCTGGCAATTGACCTTTCTGATCAAATTTCGTTGGGCTGCGCTGCGCTTCATGAATCCGCCCAACCACAAAGGGACGGTCAAGATTGCCGTCAAAGAAATCAATCACCACGATTTCACCAATGCGTGGTAAAAAGCGTGCGCCATAGCCCTCACCCGCCCATGGGGTCAAGACATCAACCCATGCCGAGTCTGTATCATTGTCATTGGCGCCTGCACCACCGTCATGACTGTGGTCATCGTTGCGGGTAAAGAGGAAGCGAACTTTGATCCGCCCCCATTCATCCACATGAATTTCTTCGCCACTTGGTCCCACGACTTTGGCACGTTGTGGGTGTGTGGCTGGTCGGTGCTCTATCGGGTTATAAACTGGAACGGTCGTGATGTGACGACGCTGTAAACTCAAGTGGTTGGCTTGGCGTTCACTTGGCACTGTGCTGGTTTTGAGTGACCATTGGCTTTGTTTCAGCAAATGCTGAATTTGCTCACTCAAATCTTTGGGCAAGTTGTTTTGATTATAGAAAGTCTTGGTCGTGATCAGAAATTCTTTGTCTGCGTCACTGTGTTGATCAAGTTCAGGATGTTCATGTAACTCAAACCAATACCCTACTTGGGCATCACGTACGGTGCTCTGTGCAGTGAATTGTTTCGCCTGTTGGTTGTAGACATTACTCAGGGTTTGATTGAGTTTTTCAATTTGGCTGTTTGATGCTGCGGTCGCCTGATCTTCTCCATTTAAATCTTGCATCCATGCAGGGCTAATATGCCACGCTTGTTCTAGGCTGAGGCTAGCATTGTCTTGTTGTGTGCTATGTTGATGTTGGCTTTGGACTGAACCTGCGCCTTCTTCTTGACTCAAGTGATCGGCTTGCCAACGTTGGATATAGACTGCAGTCGGTTGTAGGCTGCGCTGTGCACTCAGACTGATGATGCTATCCTTTTGTTCGGTAGCACTAGAACGATGAAAACGAATTTGTCGACGCTTTAAGGCTTGGAACTGACTGTTGTCATCCAAGAGTCTAAGTTTTTGAGCTTGAATCGGATGACGAGTATGAGGTACATACAGTTCAGCTTCATCAATTAGCCAGTTGATGCCTTCACTGCGCCAGAGCCGTGTTAGAAAGTCATAATCGGTTTCATTTGACTGCATGATGAAGGGACGGACATCGGTCTCTGTATTTAAACCAGAAAGATCAAGACTGAGGCTAGCAGCAAATAGCGGACTTTTGCTCTGCCATTCCTTAAAGAGTATTTCACTGACATCTCGCACACTTTTATTCATAAACACTCGGCTGTTGCGACGTTTATGCCAAAGTGCCGTTGCGTCTTCTAAGCGAAGTTTATACAAGGTCAGTGCACCATCACTTTGTCCTTGTTCGGCTTGAGTGATGATCCCTGTGCTGCGAAATAATGTGCCTTGGTCTGTGACCTGATCGACCGCGACTTGTACCCCGATAAATTGTTTCAGTGGAATCAGAGCATTGGTTGAGAGGCAGATCAATTCAACGTTTAAACCTTGGTTTAATGCATGTGTGCCTTCAATATGCTGCAAAAAGATGTCATGATTTAATGCAGCATGTGAAAATTGTGCATGAATGGCACGTTTTTGTGCACTTAACCCCAATTGCTCAAGCACTTGAGTGATTGTATTTATCATCGTCTATATTTTTAAAAAGTAAGTTTCAGTCAACATTGATCGCAAACAACGATCATAAATTAGGCGCCATTATAGC
>NZ_JAQSUV010000018.1:0-197610 GCF_028649355.1 Acinetobacter sp. Gutcm_16
GATTCGAACGCGGGACCAACGGATTAAAAGTCCGCTGCTCTACCAGCTGAGCTAACGACCCATATCATTTGATGGAGCGTATTGTAGCAAGATATGCATCGAGCGCAAGTAAAAAATCGCAAACTTGTTGATGTTTGATTATAAATACAACAAATTTGCGATTAGGTAGCTAAAAAACAAGCAATTCGAGTTTAGAAGCGATATTGATAGGCTTGAATGTTATCAAAGACTTGTTGCGTTAAATCTGCATAGGCACTGCTGTTGGGTAACAGGACCAGCAAGCGTTCATCCGTTTTTTTCGGGTCAAAGGCTTGTTCTTTGAGCTTGTTCTTTTGGTATTTAAACGTTCCTGTAGTTTCAACTTGCTTTTGTACGCGTAAGAAAACGGGTACAGCATAGGCAGGCAGACATTTTTTAAAGCTCACGAGCATTTGAGCTAAATCCTGCTCATTCAGTTCAGCGCCGTCTGCCAGTGTAATCGCAGCCATTCCCGCACGACCATTGGTGTTTGGAATTTCAACACCATACACTACAGCTTCGGTGATTTTGTCATATTCACTGACCATATTTTCAACTTCAGTCGTGGACACATTTTCGCCTTTCCAGCGGAAGGTATCGCCTAAGCGGTCGACAAATTGGGCATGACGAAAGCCAATGTCGCGGACTAGGTCCCCTGTGTTGAAATAAGCATCGCCAGACTTGAAGACATCTTTAAGAATCACCGATTTATTTTTTTCAGGATCGGTATAGCCATCAAAAGGGGAGCGGCGAGTAATTTTACCAATCAATAAACCAACTTCGCCTTTTTTGACCTTGATACAGCCACCCTTGGCATCATAAACAGGCGCATTTTTTTCTTTATCAAACTGGATAATGGCATAAGGCGTAGGTGAAAAGCCGACAGTGTTGTCAAAGTTGAATACATTGCTAAAGCCGACATTGCCTTCACTCGATGCATAAAGCTCTAAAATTTCTTCAATACCAAAACGCTGTTTGAATTTGTCCCAAATATTCGGACGCATGCCATTGCCAATCATTTTGGTGACACGGTGGCCTTTTTCTAATTCTGAAGGTGATGCATCCATGAGGTAGCGACATAACTCACCGACATAGCCAATGGCTGAGGCATCGAACTTTTGCACATCTTTCCAAAAAGCAGAGGTGGAGTATTTACGGCGCAAAGCCAAGGTGCCCGCACCCGCAATCACGCCACACCAACACACCACAATGCCTGTTGCATGGTACAGCGGCAGGGTGACATACATCACATCGTCTTTGCCGAGGTTGAGTACGTGCCCGTAGGTTCCATAAGCTAATGTCCAGCGGCTATGCGTGAAAATAACGGCTTTAGGTAGACCGGTTGTACCTGAGGTATAAATATAAAATAAGCCATCTTTACCCAGCACACTGTGTGTGGTAGGGGTATTGAATTTGGCAAAGACATCAATTTTTTCAGCAAGATTACTAAAACCTTGCGGTGCAAGGCCTGCATCTTTTTGGGTTTCTTGGTCAGCAAACCAATAGAAACGATCCGCAGTGAGATTTAGATCATGGCGGATTTCATCAACTGCGGCACGACATTCTTCACCCACGATTACTGCGATAGGTTTGACCAGATTAATACTATGCGCCAGCACTTTACCGACTTGCGAGGTATTGACTAAAGCCGCAGTAACGCCAATTTTGGCAAGTGCAATCACGGTTGCAACCAATTCAGGACGGTTTTCAATCATCACTGTGATGACATCACCCTTTTTTGCCCCGATGGATAAAAAATAATGCCCGATTTGGTTTGCCCATTCGTTGAGGGCTTGATAGCTAAATTTTTGATCTTCAAAAAGCAAGGCCATACCGTGAGGGTTGCGCTTCACTGCTTTTTCAAAAGCAATCCCGAGGCCTGCTGGGGTGTTTGGGGTACGTAAATATGCTTGCTTTAATCCACTGAGTAAGTTGGGAACTTTACTGATGAATTGAGGAAGTTTTGCTGCAACGTCAGTAATACCAATGAGGTCATGTGATGGGTGTTGGCTCATATGAATCCTAATTATTTTATGCAATCCAATGCGTTTGAATAGTGCTCAGTTTCTACACTTGTTCTTTTAATCGTTTCGGTCTAGTGCAATCAACCTAATCTGACGAAAATAACAAAAAAACCTAGCCACTGACATGACTAGGTTTTTTAAATTTACAACTCTAGGGCGAATTACGACTCGGTCGGGCTCACTTTTTTCGGTGGACGACCACGTGGACGACGTGGGCGAACTGGCTTGTCCGAGTCTGATTTATCCGACTCGTCCGCAGCCGTTTCCGATACAGTTTCAGTCGCTTCTACTTTTTCAGCTTGCTTTGACGCTCTAGGCGCTTTGGCTTGAACTGGAGCAACAACAACTTCCACTTCTTCAACCGCAGCTACATCAGCCATGCTTTTCACTTCACTGCTTTCAACGGCAATAGGCGCTTCGCTTTCTGTTACAAGAGCAGGCTCGTTTTCCTCTGGAGTTACAGCAGGCGCAGCTTCAGCAGCAGGCGTTTCTGTAACAATCGCTGTTTCAGGCGCTGACGATTCAGCAACAGGTGCTGTTTCACGTGCTTGTTTAGCTTGTTCAGCAGCAAGTTTAGCTAGACGACGACGCTCACGCGGGTCATTTGCAACACGTTGTTCAGACACAGGTGCAGGCGGTGTCAGGTCCAATACTGGAACTGGCTCTGCTTCAGGCTGCGTTTTTGTGATTTCAACATCACGGGTGACCGGTTTTTTCTCTGCTTCAACAGCAGGCGTTGTCACAGTTTTGCTTAACGTTGCTGCATACTCTTCAGTAAATTTCTGAAGGGCACGGTTGAAGGTTGGAATTAAACCAAACTGCTCAATCAGCACTGAACAGTCTTCACCATAGACATGGCGAATCAAGCTGCTGATGGTGTACTGACCTAAAGTTGGCACCTGTGAAGGTGTGAGTTTAGGTATTTCAGTTTGCTGTGTATGTGCAGCGCGTTGTTGGCGACGGCGTTGGCGTGGGTCATTGCTGGCACGTTTTACGCTTTCACGTGGTTTTTGCTCTGCTTGTTGTTCAGCAGGTGCTGCTACAACTTCAGTTGCTTTCTCCTGTACCACTTTCTCAGCTTTTACTTCAACTTCTGCTTTCGCAACAGCCGCTTGCTGAGGCTTGGTTTCGGTTGCAGTGTGTGCAGGCGGAGTTAATGCCACGATTTCACTTTGCGCTTGATCGACATTGACCACATGGGCTGTTGTGATCATTTCTTGACGCGGTGCTTCAATCAACTCAACTTTAACTTGAGGTTCTTGAACCACAGCTGGCGCTGCTTCAGTCGCTTGCTCATTCAGTACACTTGGGTCGCGGTGGCGATTTGGGCGTTCTGGACGAGGTTGGTTACGGCGGTCACGACGTGGCATTGCATTTTGCTGTTCGTTTTGAACATCAGTGTTTTGCTGTTGCTCACCGTGTTGGCGACGTGATGAACGCTTGTTTTCACGCGGTTCTTGACGTTGCTGTTCACTGCGCTCAGAACGTTGTTCATGACGGTCTTGGCGTTGTGGTTCATTGCGTTCAGGACGTTGTTCATAACGATCTTGGCGCTGTTGATCTTGACGAGAGACCTGCACAATTTCTTCATGAACTTGGTTGTCATGTTGCGCATTTTGCTCACGTGACTCTTTGTGCTTATTAGGGCGCTTTTTGTTGTGGCGTGTGCCGCGTTCTTCTTTCTCTACATGCTTATCTTCACGGTGTTCAGATTTTGCATGAACAGGTGCAGAGCTCATGTAGACATTGTTGCTTGGTGCAACTGGTGCCGCAGCAGGCGTGCCAACTTGACCAAACTGACCACGGCTTACTGCACCACCATTCACCATTTGCTCAATGGCAGCAGCAGCATTGTTTGCAGAACGTGATTGATCGACAGTCGCAGCTTGTTTTTGTACAAACAAGTTTTCTAACCATGCACATGGGCTGCTTGAAGGTGCAGTCTGAGCAGGGGCTTGTTGCGCAACTTGTTGTTGTGGCGCGTTGTTACGAGGTTTTTTGTTGCCTTTTTCTTGTTGTACAGGCGCAGGAGCGGCATGTTGATGCACATGATCTGCGCCATCTAAATGCCATTCTGATGACTCGTAACCCAACTCTTTTTCGCTTGAACGTGTTGCTTCTGTACGTTCATAGCTGGTTGGTGCAAAGCCTTCAGGGTTATACGAAATTTCGTAATGTGGGGTTTCTAAGTGCGGGTGCGGAAGCACAGTTACACGAACACCTGAGGTTTGTTCAAGGTAAACCAACGTGTGACGCTTTTCATTCAATAAGAATGCTGCAATTTCAACTGGAACTTGTACTTGAACTTCACCATGACGTTCACGCAGCGCAATTTCTTCTACTTTACGCATGATTGAAAGCGATAATGAACGCAAGTCACGCACCATACCTGTACCATGACAGCGCGGGCAGACATAACCTGTTGCTTCTTCAAGCGAAGGGCGTAGACGTTGACGGCTCATTTCCATCAAGCCAAAACGAGACAATTGACCGAATTGGATACGGGCACGGTCACTTTGTGTTGCTTCGCGAAGTTTCGCTTCAACCATACGTTGGTTGCGGTCTTTGGTCATGTCGATAAAGTCGATCACGACCAAACCACCAATGTCACGTAAACGTAATTGACGTGCAATTTCTTCTGCTGCTTCAAGGTTGGTATTGAGCGCTGTATCTTCAACGTCACTACCACGGGTTGATTTTGCAGAGTTAATGTCGATTGACACTAATGCTTCGGTTTGGTCAATAACGATTGAACCGCCTGAAGGAAGTTTAACTTCACGTTCATAAGCTGTTTGAATCTGGCTTTCGATACCAAAATGAGCAAATAACGGTTCATTTAGCGTATAAGTTTTTAGCTTGTCGATTTGACGAGGCATGACTGCTTTTACGAAGTTATAGGCTTCGTTATAGGCTTGCTCTGAATCAATTAAGATTTCAGCAACATCATCACGTAAATAATCACGAATTGCACGCGTCACCACACCCGCTTCTTGGTGAACCAACATTGGTGATGGACCAGAACTTGCTGTATTTTGGATTTGCGCCCAAAGATCAAGTAAGTGCTGTAGGTCGAGTTGTAATTCTTCTTGAGAGCGGCCGATACCCGCAGTACGTACAATCACGCTCATGCCACGAGGTACATTTAACGACGCCAACATTTCTTTCAATTCTTCACGTACTGAACCTGAAATTTGACGGCTAATACCACCACCTTTCGGGTTATTTGGCATGAGTACCAAATAGCGACCAGCTAAAGAAATGAAGGTAGAAAGGGCAGCGCCTTTGTTACCACGTTCTTCTTTTTCAACTTGAACTAAAAGCTCTGTGCCTTCAGTGATCAATTCGCGAATGTTTGAAGTTTGGCGTGGGTCTGCTTGGTAATATGAATTTGCAATTTCACGCATAGACAAGAAGCCTTGACGTCCCGCACCATATTCAACAAAGACGGCTTCCAAAGAAGGCTCAACGCGAGTCACGTGACCTTTATAGATATTGGATTTTTTTTGTTCACGGGTACGATTCTCTAAGTCAAAATCGTAAAGACGCTGCCCAGTGACAAGTGCAACGCGAATCTCTTCTGCATGTGTTGCATTAATCAACATACGTTTCATGGGTGTAACACCTAATAGTGATACACAGCAAACTATCGCTAAACACGTAGCGAACATCAAACATCACGGACCAATTTTGCTCAGATCTCAAATAAACCGATTGTGGTCTGAGTTTTATTACCTGCCTTTTTGATCGGCTTCGGTTTTGATTCACATATTGATGATGGCAATACGGCTTCAATCTTTAAACGATTAAAGTCTCCTGCGCGTTTCACTGGCGGACAAGCGGTGCATTGGATGTAAGTAACTTTCACTGTCACATTTGCTCGAAGAGCAACCCTTCTTTTTGGATAGGGTGTCTTGATACGGAATTATCATCGTACCTTTACAACTGAACAGATCCATATGCATCAACGCTGTGGCCTGAATACGACATCAGGGAGCGACTAATCTGATGTATATCAGTTTACGTTTAAAAACCAACCTTCGTTGGTCACATATTTTTTTGGGGCAAACTGATTTATGTGCAGATGCACAATTAAACCTAACAGTTTGCTGTTTTGCCGATATAATAAGCCTTCGGCGTCGGCATAATTCTTTTGGGACCGTTCCAAGCTGAGTTGAGTTATTTTCTTAACTATTCAATTTAAAATTGAAATGATTAAGCTTTTGACTCACTTATGGTGGTATCCGTGCGCTGACTATATCAAACCTTGTACCATCTGCCTATGGGCTAAGCTAGTCTTTCTTGTGTAAAGCATAGCCTAAATGGTCATTTTTTATTCAAATTCCGTATTTTTTAGGTCGCAGTAACTGTATGAATTCTACCCAACAATGGCAAAACGTGACGTGGTTTGAAGTGGACGAGCATCAAGCAGGGCAACGGATTGATAACTTTTTATTTAGCCGTTTAAAAGGTGTGCCTAAAAGTCGTATTTATCGCCTGATTCGTGAAGGTCAGGTTCGCGTGAATAAAAAGCGTATAAAAGCAGAAACTAAGCTGTCTATTGGTGACCAGATTCGTGTGGCGCCGATTCGCTATGAACAAAAAGATGAAAATGCGGCGCCTGTTTCTGACAAAGTAGCACAGAGTTTACTCAGCCGTGTGGTGTATGAAGATGAGGGCTTGATGGTCGTCAATAAGCCATCAGGCATTGCTGTACATGGCGGCAGTGGCGTGGCTTATGGTCTGATTGAAGGCTTACGTGCCGCGACAGGTAAAAAATACTTAGAACTGATTCATCGTATTGACCGTGATACCTCAGGTTTGGTGATGATTTCTAAAAAGCGTAGTGTGTTAAAAAGTTTGCAAGACATGTTGCGTGAACACAAAATTAAGAAAACTTACGCTGCTGTAGTCAAAGGTGTGGTGAGTTTAGACAAGCAGTTAATTGATGCGCCTTTGCACCGTTATGAACTGGCCAATGGTGAACGTCGTGTGCGTGTGTCAAGTGAAGGTAAAGAGTCTAAAACGCAGTGGAATGTGGCTGAACGTTTTATGCATGCAACCTTAGTTTATGCATCGCCACTTTCAGGTCGTACCCATCAAATTCGTGTGCATGGTTTAAGCATTGGTCATCCATTGGTCGGTGACGATAAGTATGGTCATGAAACAGAATATAAAGGACCGAAACCGCGTCGTTTATGTCTGCATGCAATGCGTTTAGACATTCCTGGTTATGCACCGATTGAAGCGCCGTTACCTGAAGATATGCAGAGTATTGTGGCGCAGTTAAGAGCGCAGAAGAAGGATTAATTCTTTTCCCTTTCATTTTAAGACATGGCTTTTGTTGAGCTGACGGAATGTCTTGTACGCGCTTTAAGCACTGCTTTAAAGCGAAGTGCAAATCAGCTCAACGGTGACATCCTTGCGGCCATCGTGTAGCAAAAGCATCGTGTAAATTGACTTTATAAAAGTAAATATTGGAACCCCAGCATGAACAAACCTGTAGAACTGATAATCTTTGATTGGGATGGGACATTATTTGATTCAGTGGGGCAGATTGTGGCGAGTTTATTGTTTGCCGCGCAGCAATTTGCACAACCCTTATCTGCTGATGCAGCAAAAAGTATTATTGGTTTAGGTTTGCCAGAGGTCGCGCAGCGATTATTTCCTCAAGTACCTGAGTTACATACTGAGATTTTGCAATGTTATGCCGAGCATTATGTGGCGAACTCGAAAGGCGATGTCTGGTTCGACGGCGTGGCCGATATGTTGAATGGCTTACGTGAAGCGGGTTTACAGTTGGCGGTGGCGACAGGTAAAAGTCGTAAAGGCTTAGATCGAGTATTAGCGCAAACACAGAGCCAAGCACTATTTGTGACAACACGTGCAGCCAGTGAGACCAAATCTAAACCGCATCCTTTGATGTTGGAAGAAATTTTAGCTGAAACGGGTGTATCTGCTGAACGCGCGATTATGGTCGGTGATACCAGTTATGACCTAGAAATGGCACGTACTATTGCCATGCCGAGAATCGGGGTGAGTTATGGGGTGCATACACCTGAAACGCTCAGACAATATCAACCTTTGGCCATCGCGGATGATGTGCCGAGCTTGCAGCAGTATTTATTGCAATATGTTGACCTTAAACAAGTGATTTAACTTGAGTCGTCTAAATATATAGCCTGTGGAAGATGGTCAGAGTGAGTCTGCCTGTTTTGGGCGATCATCTTCAAAGCTTTTGTCTTCAGTATGCTTTAAGGCTGATGAACGGTTGATTGAATTGTTGGGTTTGTGATTTGAAAAAGCTCTTTCATTGGGAGCTTTTTTTGTGAGGTTTCGTCGAAAGGACTTCAATCATCGTCTTTATATTGGATGGTTGTCATTTGAGAGGATGACCAAGAAATGAAAAACAGGGTACTTATAGCGTGATAAAACCCGCCGCGACATTGATGCTAATGGCGAGAATAGAGGTATTAAAACCATAAGCTAAAATAATGTGCAGAATATTGAGAATACGCATCGAACGTGAGGTAATGGAAACATCCGCGGTTTGCGCAGAAGTGCCAATCACATAACTAAAATATAAAAAGTCGGGATAGGTCGGTTGAGCCGTTTTGGGAAAGTCTAAGCCTGCATCTTGTTGGTCTGCGAGAGCCAGATAATAGTCATGTGCATAATGAATGGCAAACACGGTATGCATAAAGAACCATGCGCTAATAATGGTGAGTAAGGACAGCGCCAAGTGCCCGTATTTGATGGTTGGGTCATTCGGAAGATGAGTCAATTCTAATACAATCGCAATTAAGCACATGAGCAAAGTCAGGATGACCAACAGTAGAATGATCCATTTACTGGCATCTTGCTGCTGTGCATGTTGCAGAATGTGCCGATGGTCAACAGACCACAGGGTGGTCATGGTTTTGACTAAATAACTTGAGACGGCAATATTCCAACTGATCAATAAATTGGTCGACCAAGACCAGTCGGTAAATGTATTCAGCAGCGTATAAAAAACAGCAGTCAGCAAAAAACTAATGAAAAAGAAGGGGCGAAATTTCATTGCTGTTTTTAAACGCTGCAAAGTGGGCACTGGCATAATTTTCTCCTTCTTCGTTTTATTTTTTTCGTGCAGCTAAAGTCACAAGATCTACTTCAGTACCAGTCTGTGTTCGGACTTCAGCTGTAGGGAACTTGACAAAAGCCTGTTTTTCTTAGCCTATCCTAGCTTAAAAAGAATGCAAAATGAAAAAGCGAGATGTCATCGACATCGCTTAAAAACATAAGGGTGCAAATATGCTTGTCTTACAGCGTATAGTTCTATGAGAAAGGCGCGTAACTATTTATTCAGAAAATAGTGGCGCGCCGAATGAGATGAATAATCAGGACTCACTGCGGAGTTATTCGCGGTTAATATCCAAATAAAATACCCGAGTCAGTAATTCTATAAATTTAGTCACTGCCAGTGAGCTGTTATTTTTACGATAGTTCACATACAGATCCAAATACGGCAGCTCAACCTCAAGTGGACGAATTACCGTGTTGTTCATGCTAAGTGGCGCAACATAACCAGGTAAAATTGTACAGCCGAGCCCCAAGCCAATCGCATTGATATTGAATAGGATGTTGTCAGCTTTTTGCACAATGTTAAATTCAATATTGTGGGCTTTGGCAAATTCCAAAATGGTCTGGTGCAAAGTCTGTGACTGCTCGGCTGCGGGAATAATAAAATCAATGCCATTTAACGCTTCAACAGGAATTCGCTCGTATTGGGCCAAAGGATGATCTTTCGGCAACAGGAAAATGAGTGGTTCACGCAGTACAAACTGGCTTTCAATTTCATCACTATGGACATTATTTCGTGTAAAGCTAATGTCCAATTCACCTTTTTTCAGCAAACGTAGTTGCTCAGTATTGTTCATACTGAACAACTCAATTTTTAACTCTGGATTTTGTACTCGTAAATTGGGCAGTACATAAGGAAAGATTTTCATTTCCGCCACAGGGACAAAACCAATGCGGAGCATCTGCTGTTTGGCTTGTGACACTTGGCGTGCCATAGCGACCGCTTTGTCTGCCTGAGCTAGGGTGAGACGCGCTTGTTCAAGGAAAACAGCGCCTTCTTCTGTGAGTTCAACTTTTCGCTTGGTTCGATACAGTAACTGCACACCGACATCTTCTTCAAGGTCTTTGATTTGCTGACTTAAAGAGGGTTGGGCGGTATAAAGTTTCAGTGCTGCTTTACTAAAGTTCAGTTCTTCAGCAACAGTAATGAAATAGCGAAGGTGTCTAAGTTCCATATAAATAACCCACTGACTAATCCAAAAAATGTCTTACCATGACTGCGGTAAAGTATAATCGATAAATAATGATGCCGTGAAGACGATTCAATTATTGAGAAAATAAATGATCTTGGGTTGATTTTTGAGATTTTCGTATATGAATTAACAAGTTTAATAATTGCTAAAAGGTATTAATTAAATATTGAAAATAGTTCATTCCAATCCCCCTGAAAATCAGGTGAAGTGAACTACATAAAAATACAATTGCGTTTTGCTGAAATTGGATATGATAAAAACATAAATATAATTTAATTGAACATATGGGCTAAAAATCGATATGGCAGATTCAAATAAACTGGTGGTCTATGCCGCGCTGTTCGGGAATTTAGCCATTGCGCTGGTAAAATTTATTGCGGCTTATTTGACCAACAGCTCTGCCATGTTGAGTGAAGCCATTCACTCTGTTGTGGATACCTTAAACGAAATTTTACTGTTATATGGATTGAAGAAGTCAAATAAACCTGCCAATTTTAATCATCCTTTTGGCTATGGGCGAGAGCTGTATTTTTGGGCCTTCATTGTATCTCTCATGGTTTTTGCCTTAGGGGCATTGGTGTCTATGTACAATGGGATCATGCACATTTTGCATCCTGAACCCATTCTAAACCCGACCATCAATTATGTTGTACTTGGCTTTGCATTTGTAAGTGAAGGTATTTCATGGTGTGTTGCTCTGAAAGTGTTTCGTAAGGCAAAAGGTCAGCAAGGTTATTTCGAAGCTTTTCGACGCAGTAAAGACCCCACCACGTTTACCGTTTTGTTTGAAGACTCTGCTGCATTAATTGGGCTGTTGATTGCCTTTCTCGGTATTTATTTGGCACATCGTTTAAATATGCCTGCACTGGATGGAGTGGCGTCCATTCTGATTGGGCTGGTTTTGGCGGTGTCCGCTTTTCTTTTGGCACGAGAAACCAAAGGTTTGCTGCTCGGTGAGACCGCAGACCTGCATGTACGTCAAAATATCTTAAAAATTGCCCAAGACGATGAAGGCGTACTGTCGGCCAACGGCTTACTGACCGAGCAAATGGGTGCCAAGCAGGTTTTGGCCTCGTTGAGTGTAGAATTTGAAGATCACCTCACTACCGATGAGATAGAAGCGTGTGTTAATCGCATTGAAGTAAAAATTAAACAAAAACATCCTGAAATTGTGGCACTCTTTGTGAAGCCACAATCAAAAAAAGTGTGGTTAGAGCGAATGCAAGGACGCTTGGAATAGGTTAAGGTAGAGGTCAGTTTTCAAAACTGGTCCTGTTACTGGTGTATTGCAATAAAGATAACGACGTTAAATGAAGCCAAAATCAACTGAACTCCATTATCAAATTCCGACTGAAAATACCATGTCCCATACATGGCGACAGCCCGAATTTCAGTTTCTACATTCCGACCATTATAACGGGACTCGCTTTGTCAATTCGGTTCGTCGACCTGAGGGCCGTAGCCGAGGCGACTTGCTGAAATGGTTGATTAAGCGTAAATCTTCGACATGGAATGTGGATTTGGCGCAAGAGTATGCACACTTTCATGCCGATAAAAAAAGCTTGCCGCAAGATCGGCCCCATGCCGATTTAAAGGATTGGCAGGTGTGGTTTGTGGGTCATGCCACGGTATTACTTCAAATTGGGCCCTATAATTTATTGACCGATCCTGTGTGGGCGGAACATGTCAGTCCGAAGCAAGGGCGGGGACCTCGCCGTGTTATGCCTGCTGGCATTGCCTTGGAAGATTTACCGACCATCCATGCAGTGCTTTTGAGCCACAACCACTATGACCATATGGATATTGCCAGTCTGAACTGGTTGTATGAGCGTTTCGCCATGCCCATTTATACAGGTTTGGGCAATGGATGGTATTTACCCAAGCACTTACAAGTGCTGGAAATGGATTGGTGGCAGTCGGCGCGTCTGCATGATTTAAAACTGGTCTATACCCCAGCACAGCATGGTTCTGGCCGTGGGCTGCGTGATCAAAACCGTGCGTTATGGGGCGGGTTTAGTATTCACTGTGGCGCTGACTATGCTTATTTTGCGGGGGATACGGGTTATTCACCGCACTTTAAAGAGCTGCATCAGCGTTTTGGCGCACCGCGAATTGCGTTACTGCCTATCGGGGCGTATGAACCGCGTGAGCTGATGCGCTATATGCATATGAATCCGCAAGATGCTTTTCAAGCGCATAAAGACCTGCATGCCAAATGTTCGATGGCCATTCACTATCGTACCTTTCAGTTAACCGATGAAAGTCGTGAACAACCTGAGATTGACTTGAAAGTGGCGATGAAAAATAGCTCGAAGCTGATGAATCCGTTTGTCTGTTTAAGAGAAGGTCGACGTTTAAGCGTGTAATGGGCGCTTTATATGTAAAGATCAGGTGATGGCTGGCAAAACAGTCATCACCGAGACCATAACAACATCATCAGAATATCTTTCAAATAAATCTAAAAACAGAAAGTACGCTTCTTTTATTGTTTAATTTTAACCCAATCTGAGCCGCGCTCATTGCTGGTAAGGCTTGTCTGAGTTTTGATCAATAAGCTCAATTGAAAATGCCCATTAACCTCGTATAAAAAGCCTTTCTTTTTGCTGTGTTTTCATCGGATCTTATCTTGTTGAAAAATTAAAATTCTTTTTTTCTTAAATGTTTACATGGAAGAATCCGATTGTTTTTATTCGTAAAACTCGCTTTAGATTGTTATCAAAAGGGACTATGTTAGAACAGTAATAATTACTTTAAACGGTTCATGATAATCATAATTTGATGATTAAATTTGGAGCTCGACATGACACAGAATATGCAAGCATCAGGTTGTCCATTTCACCAGAAAGATGGTGGACAAACGAGTTTAGCCAGCACCAATAATTCTGATTGGTGGCCCAATGCGCTCAATCTCGACATCCTGTCGCAACACGATAAAAAAACCAACCCGATGGATCCTGATTTTGACTATGCAGCCGCATTTAAATCATTGGATTTAGAAGCGGTGAAACAAGATCTCCGTGAACTCATCAACAGCAGCCAAGAATGGTGGCCATCTGACTATGGTAGTTACATTGGGATGTTTGTACGTACCGCATGGCACTTGGCGGGTTCTTACCGTAAACAAGATGGACGTGGCGGCGCTAACACAGGGAACCAACGCTTTGCCCCTCTCAACAGTTGGCCTGATAACGTAAATACCGATAAAGGCCGTCGCCTACTATGGCCAATCAAACGTAAATATGGCAACAAAATTTCATGGGGCGATTTAATCGTTCTTGCAGGGACAGTGGCTTATGAAGAAGCTGGTCTAAAAACCTTTGGCTTTGGTGGTGGTCGTCTAGATATTTGGGCGCCAGAAAAAGACATTTACTGGGGGGAAGAGCGTCAATGGCTGGCACCAACGGCAAACCGTTATGCCAATGACCAAGACCGTAAATCGCTTGAAAATCCATTAGCTGCGGTACAAATGGGTTTAATTTATGTCAATCCTGAAGGGGTTGATGGCGTCCAAGATCCCCTTCGGACTGCACAAGACATGCGTGTCACTTTTGACCGTATGGGAATGGATGATGAAGAAACTGTCGCACTCACTGCGGGTGGTCATACCGTAGGTAAAGCGCACGGGAATGGTAAAGCCGAAAACTTAGGGGCAGATGTTGAAAGCGCAGACGTGGAGTTCCAAGGTCTCGGTTGGCATAACTCTGAAGGTACAGGCAATGGCGCGAACACCATGGTCAGTGGTTTAGAAGGGGCTTGGACCACACACCCGACCAAATGGGATAACGAGTTTTTCTATCTGCTGTTCACTTATGAATGGGAAAAAACCACCAGTCCTGCGGGTGCGAAACAATGGGAACCGATTAACATCAAAGAGGAAGATAAACCTGTTGATGCACATAACCCCAATGTCCGCCGTAATCCAATGATGACCGATGCCGATATGGCACTCAAAATGGACCCTGAATACCGTAAAATTTCAGAGCGTTTTTATGCAGATCCAGCTTACTTGTCTGAAGTGTTTGCGCGTGCTTGGTACAAGCTGACTCACCGTGACATGGGACCAAAATCCCGCTACTTAGGCGCAGATGTGCCGAATGATGATCTAATTTGGCAAGACCCAATTCCATCGGTCGATTATGTTTTGTCTGAAGCTGAAATTGAAGACTTAAAAGCGAAGTTGCTAAATAGTGGTTTAACTTCGGTTGAATTGATTAATACCGCTTGGGACAGTGCGCGGACTTTCCGTGGTTCCGACTACCGTGGAGGCGCCAATGGGGCGCGTATTCGTCTTGCACCACAAAAAGACTGGGTGGGTAATGAACCAGAGCGTTTAGCCAAAGTTTTGGCGAAGCTTGAAGAAATTCAGGCGAGTCTGGCGAAAAAAGTCAGCATTGCGGATTTGATTGTATTGGGCGGTACGGCAGCTGTTGAAAAAGCGGCGCATGCTGCGGGTGTGAATATCAAAGTTCCGTTCCTTGCAGGACGAGGTGATGCGACTCAAGAGCAAACAGATGTGTATTCTTTTGAAGATTTACTCCCTAAGCATGATGGTTTCCGTAATTGGGTCAAAGAAGATTACAGCGTACAGCCTGAAGAAATGTTGTTAGACCGTGCACAATTACTCGGTTTAACTGCGCCTGAAATGACGGTTCTAGTCGGTGGTATGCGTGTACTCGGCACAAACTATGCAGGTGCACCAGAAGGTGTCTTGACGGCTCGTGTGGGTGTACTCAGCAATGACTTCTTTGTCAACTTAACGGATATGAAATATAATTGGAAACCTGTGGGTAAAAACCGTTATGAAATTGTAGACCGTGCGACAGGGGTAACCCAATGGACGGCGACACGTGCAGACTTAGTGTTTGGATCGAACTCGATTTTACGCTCATATGCAGAAGTGTATGCGCAAGATGACAACAAAGAGAAGTTTGTAAAAGACTTTGTTGCTGCTTGGGTAAAAGTAATGAATGCAGACCGTTTTGACGTGAAGTAGTTTAATTGAAATAAAAAACCGTCCTTAAGGACGGTTTTTTATTTCAATATATTGATATTATTAAATTTTGTATTATTTTTGTATGGCGTGAATTATGTTAATTTTAAAGTGGATTAATGCGATAGGAGTTATTCACATGTGCTTTTTCCAGCCTCTACCTGTTTAATACTAATACCGCTGTTATTTTCTAAAATACAAATTTGAGAGTTAAATGACTTATTAATAGTGCTTAAAGTAATTGTATAAGCTAAATTTTTTTCTAACTTATCTAATGGGATAGCTATACAATTTTTTTCACTAATAGGTAAGTCTGTTTTTGAGTAAGATTTTTCATATTCACTTCTATATTCTTTAGAAAAGTCAATTTTTGCAAAATGAACTAGAAAATTATCTTTTCCATAATCTTTAGATTCATTCGTGAAAAGACATAAATTATCATTAATAATTTTTGTATTAAGATCTCGACTCTGCTGATTACAACCTATAAGCACCATTGCTACAAAACTATATATTATTTTTTTCATAATCACGATTTCGGTAATAAATTTTTATTTGAGGGGTTAAGTAAAAAATCTCTTAATATTTTCTCAACATAGCCTAATAATTGTAAACTTTTTTGATGATGATCCCGTTTGGGATTAACTTTTTGTAAATAACAAGCATCAAACCAAAACTCAATAATTCTACCTTGTTGTTCAAAGTTAAAATCTTGAAATTTTTTATTTAAATCTCGACCTCCTAAGTCCGTGTCATAGGCTTCTAACTCATTGTCCGAGTCAACAGAATTGACCTCCGAAGTATATCCTCCTTTACATAATTGTTTTATCCCAAGCCAACCAGTTGATGTCCCCATTTGATATTGCCAAACATGTACCATTTCATGAATAAACCAATGACGGTTTTCACCTGTAGCTTTGCTATAGTCAGGTGTTTTTAAGTAATCATCTTTCGGTAAATAGATTTCCCCAGCAGGCGTCATGGCATTACCTGTTTTTGTATGTATTAAGCCACCTAAATGTATCCAGACCTTAGAGTAATCAATTGCATCTTTAAAAATCAGGCGAGACATAGCTATTTCACCAGAAGTTAACTGTCTTTTACTTCCGACTTTAATAATAGTAGCAGCTTGTTTTTTCATCTCTGCATCTATTTTTTGTAATTTAGAAGTTATACTCTTTAAAACAGTATTTTTAGGATTTCCTCTGCCTGTTACTCTATTCGCCATGTTCATGATCCTCTAAAATTATTCTTATTTCTAGTTCTTCTTCTGTTTCACTAGTAATAAAATGAGTAAACCCTTCTTTATCCGTTTTACCGTGGAAAGTTTCACCATTCATGTATATTTCATAACATACATTAGCTAAAGGTTCTCCTGTTAACTCATCCTGTAGTACAAATTTTTGTCCGTATTTAAAATTAGGTTCAGCTACAAAACTATTAGTATTATTAGATACAATTTTTGGACTACTAGCCCCACTACTCATCACAGCTAAATCAGAAATTTTTAAATATTTTGATCCACAACTAGAGGTATCACCAACAGCAACAATGCTTTTTCCACCCACGACCATAAAACCTTGATTAGAAGCTATTGCACGTGATTGAACTTTACATTTAGGGCAAAAATGAGTCATACCATCAAGATGTACTGCCTTACCTTCGACTAAAAAAGAAGAGTCACCTAAAACAATGATTCCACCATGATCTGTTTTACAACCTACTGTGATTAATGCTTTCATTTATTTTTTATAATTTTTTAACGGTATTGTTATTAAACCATAAGAATTAAATGATACAAAATTCCAAGGAATACCCTGAAATATTGATTCCATTTTAGATAATAGGGCTTATACGAGCCTAATTTAAATATTATTATGTATATCAATTACTTAAAAATTAAATGTAAGCGAGAAAATGAATAGAATGTCTATTTTTATTCAAACTTAAGTTTTCCTAAACTTTGAACAATATCCTTTTAAAGCGCATCCCACTCCCCAAATTCAGGCTCTACCAACAAAGTCTGCGACACAAAGCCATAACATACCCGCTGCACATTTAAACTCATTTGCTGGAGTTGCACTTCATCCCCAACATAAGGCTCAAGAATGCTCTGCCACATTTGTACCATCATGGCATAACTCTTTCGATAGCTTTCAATATTAGACACCTGCCGTTCCAGTAAAAAAGTCTGCGCCCAGAGAAACTGTCGAGTCTGAATCTGCTCAAGCTGAAAGTGAATAATTTGCTGTAAATAGTCCTCAAAAGTTAATTTTGTGGATAACTCCATCAGCCTTTGTGCATAACTTTTTAGCTGCTCCGCATTAGTTTTCACATGCTGATGAATGGTCAATGCAACCAAATCTTCCTTCTTTGAAAAGTACTCATAAAAGGTACCTAAACCGACTCCCGCCACATCGGTAATTTCCCGAATGGTAATTTCGTGTGCATGACGCTCATGCAAAAGCCGAACAAAGCTTTCTTGCAAAGCTTCTTGGGTGAGTTTTGCTCTGGATTGGCGCGGTCTACGACGGACTTGGATCTCAGGATTCTTCATGGCATAAAGCTGAACATGGCAGACTCAATTTTTCTCTATACTGAAATGAAAAGCACAGCATAACAAGAGCAAAGTGATATGAATAAGGCATGGATGACCCATCAAATCAGTAATCAGTTTGATGAACTGGAAAATTACAACTTGTTTGAAACCGATACCGTTTTACAAGAAATTCTCACTCGTTATGGCAGTCAGGATCAGGCAAGACTCACAGAGATGGGAAAAGCCGTTGGTTCAGCGGAATATTATGATTATGCCGACCTCGCCAATAAGCATACGCCTATATTGCATGCCTTCGATACGCGCGGACGCCGTAAAGACTTTATCGAGTTTCATCCTGCATGGCATAAATGGATGGGGTTAAATCGTCAGTTCGATACCCATGCACATCCGTTTAATCATCCCAATTCATCCTCAAAATGGGTTGAGTGGGCAGCACGTTTTTATTTGGCAGGGCAGGTGGAGTGTGGAAACTTGTGCCCAAATTCGATGACATTAGGCAGTATTCCACTGATTCAACGCGAACCTGAACTGTGGGCCAAAATCGGTGATAAGTTGCTTTCTACAGAATACGATGAACGTGATGTGCCGATCAGTCAAAAAAAATCGATTTGGCTGGGCATGGGCATGACCGAAAAACAGGGCGGTTCGGATGTGCGTGCCAATGAAACCATGGCTGTACCAGTCGCCGAGTCGGGACGCGGTCAAGCCTATTTACTCACAGGGCATAAATGGTTTTTTTCTGCACCGATGTGTGATGCACATTTGGTGGTGGCAAAGACGGAACAAGATGGTTTGGCCTGTTTCTTTGTACCGCGCTGGCTAGAGGATGGCACCAAGAACCCAATTCATGTGCAACGCTTAAAAGACAAAGTCGGCAATCGTAGCAACTCCAGTTCCGAAGTCGAATTTAAAGAGGCGTGGGGCATCATGATTGGGGAAGCTGGGCGCGGTATTCCCACCATTATAGAAATGGCGAATTACACCCGTTTAACCTGCTCAGTGGGCAGTACTGCCATGCTCAGACAAGCCTTGGTGCAATGCATTGCCTATACCCGTCAGCGTAAAGCCTTTGGTAAGCATTTGGCTGAACAACCGCTGATGCGCGCCGTACTGGCAGATTTAGCCTTAGAAACAGAAGCGGCAATGCAACTCAGTTTCCATCTGGCACACTGCTATGAAGCGGATGACGTGCTGTCTGTGGCATGGAAACGCATTATGACCCCAGCGTCGAAGTTCTGGATATGTAAACGTGCAGTTGAACTTACAGGGGAGATGATGGAGGTTTTTGGCGGCAATGGCTATGTTGACAACGGCGTCATGGCACGTATTTTTAAAGAAGCCCCAGTCAATACCATTTGGGAAGGCTCAGGCAATGTCATGTGTTTGGATGTGCTGCGTGCTATCAGCCGTGATGTAGAGTCGATTGAAATCCTGTTTCAAGATTTGGCTACCACGGCTATGCAAGATGAACAGTTGAAACAAGAGCTGAAAAATCTATTTCAGTTGTTCCAACAGACACCTGAAGAACTACAATTTATGGGGCGCAGCTTGGTCAGCCGTTTAGTGATTTTGGCACAAGCAGTCCTGCTAAAACGGCATGCACCAAACTATGTGGCTGATGGCTTTATTCAAAGCCGTTATAGTCCATTTCATGGTCGTGTTGTCGGGATGCTTGAGATGAAACAACCCGACGTAGAACGACTGCTGCATAGAGCATTTGCAGCTTAAAGCTCATTATTGTACTGAAAGCTTTTGCGCTTCATCTTGTTCGAGTTTGACGTTGGGGCTGTCTTCAGCCTGAATAATATCAATCGGAATAAAGCGGACTTGAACAATGCTTGGGTTATCGTTCAAGTCTGGCAATAGCTTTTGATTGAGTGCTGCAATTTCTTCTGGACGAGGGGGGGCATCCCCACGGATATAGACACGGACTAAAGTGAAACCCTCTTTTTTATCGTATTGGATGGTATCAATAATATTATTATCGTGATTTAACGCCGTACTGATGATAGTTTCATTGCCGCTCTCATACAGGCGAGCATGGAGCATAGAATAAAAATTAAAGGAGAGATAAATTCCCAAAAGTGCCAAGAACATTAAGCTAATAGCATTACGTTTGAGAAATTCTTTGACATTACTCTGCACCTCTTCGGTGGAACCACGTCTAAAGCCTGCAATCCAAAGGACTAAAGATGAGCTAATCTGAATGGCGAAGATGTTGGTCACCGCCAGTAAAAATGCATTGGCTGAGTTTTTCCATTCCATATGCGCGAATAAAATCCCGCTGGCCACCAAGGGCGGAACTAAGGCCGTCGCAACGGCAACACCCACCACGGCCACAGATAGGCGAGGGGATACTGAGGCAAAAGCACCTGCGGCACCCCCTGCTAAGGCGATCATCAAATCCAAAATGGTTGGCTGAGTACGGGCTAAAATTTCGTTGGTCATGGGCAGGTCATAATTCACTAGCCCTAAAATAATCCCAATGCTATAAATCATGGCAATGCCAAGTAACAAAGTGGACAAGGCTGTTTTAAACAGCAACCAGCGGCTATCAATTAAAGCCAAAGCAATGCCCGAAATTGGCCCCAGCATCATGGCAACCAGCATCGCGCCAATCACCACCGCAGCAGAGTTGGACAGCAGTCCATAGCCTGCGATAACGGCAGCCAAGGCATTCATAATAAAAAAGGTTTTACTTGGCAGTGCATCCGCTTGGATATTCAAACGGACTTTTTGGTGGTCAATTTTTTTTGAATTTTCGCGCAAGGCTTGTTTATAACGAATTTTTTCTTTTAGAAACTCATACTTTTCTTGATCAGGCGTATCTTTGACCACAATGGTTGCATCTTTGTCTTTTTCTAATGGCATGGCGGCACTCTTATTTTGTATGTGACTAAGATTTAATCTAGCGCTTTTATCAATAGAAGCAAACAAAAAATGGTGAGAAATAATATGATTCTCGCCTAAACTCAGGGCAAGGTAAATCTGTTTTGAAATAATGAAACCATCCATAAAAAATATAGATGAATTATAGGTGTTTAGCTTCCCATGGGTATGCTCTTTTAGAACAAAACACTACGATTAGAAATAATATTTTTCATCACCATGGTGGAGATGAGACGTTGCACATTTGGTAGTGCTGACAAGTGCTCATCATAGAGTTTTTGATAACTTTCCAAGTCATAGGTCACGACATGCAGCAAGTAGTCGGGGTCGCCAAAAAGCCGCTGTGCTTTCACAATTTGAGGAACCTTAAGAATCGCTTCTTCAAGACTCTGCACCGAATCTTTATCGCCATTTTTGAGCGTCACAAAAACAATGGTGGAGAAATTCAAGCCGAGCTGGGAGATATCCAGCTGTGCGCGATAGCCTTTGATAATACCTGCATCTTCTAAGGCTTTGACTCTGCGGTGACAGGGAGAGAGGCTAAGCCCTACCTTATGCGCTAACTCCGTAACAGATAAACGACCATCGGCTTGCAGTTCAGCAAGAATCTTCTTATCAATTTTATCCATGTGGAAGAATCTCCCCTTTATTAGGCGTTATTGCACAAATATTTGAAAGCACATTTTAGAGCCTAAAGGATATCCTTTCAAAATTATTTGATACAGATCATGTTTTGATTGGATTAAACATCAAAACGGTGATTGATAAGAGAGGAAAGGGATGTCACTGAATATTTTAATTGCATTTTGGGGTGTTTCGATCCTGTTTGTGATGACACCAGGTATAGATTGGGCCTATGCCATTTCATCCGGAATACAGGGCAAAAGAGTCTTGCCTGCGGTGACCGGGTTATTAACTGGGCATTTGATAGCGGCACTGATTGTTGCGGCGGGTGTAGGGACATTGGTGACCAGTCAGCCCGTATTGCTTCAAGTACTCACGGGTGTTGGGGCTGTTTATTTGCTGTGGATGGGGCTGAGCCTGTCGATGCGTCCTGCGAGTATTAGCAGCGATCAGGTGGCCATTGCATCTTCAAAGTCATGGTACATTCGAGGCGTTTACTTGAGTGGATTAAACCCGAAAGTCCTGCTGTTATTTTTGGCTTTATTGCCGCCCTTTATCGACCCGCAAGCGGCTTTGTCGCCTACCTCTCAAATTGTTTTATTGGCTGGGATCCACCTTATGAGTTGTGCGGCTGTTTATTTCCTGGTTGGATTTAGTGCGCAAAAAGTTTTGGGCACACGTCCACAGGCAGCTAGGGTGGTCAGTCGAGTGTCTGGGTCATTGATGATGTTGATTGCGATGGTTTTATTGTTAGAACAGTTTTATGTCTAAGCGACATTTTAAGCATATGGATCAAAGGCAGTGCAAAATAAAGCATTGCCATAACCTGTAATTGAATTGAAAAATAGCGCATGAGTTGGGCATAAGCCTAGCCAAAATCGCTTGTAAAACGGTCAAAAAGGCGTAAAATTTCTAGCGCATCATCAGCGAGATGATCACATCAACAAGGTGAAAAAAATGGCAAAGAAGAAAGCTGAGCCAAAAGTTGTGATTCACAACTTCGTGGCTAAACACATGCATGAAGTCAACCAAAGCCAAGTCTTTGTAGACCGAAAGAAAAATGCAAAACGAGGCTATGACAAGCACAAAAAAGGGAGATATTCAGATGATTATCTCCCTTTTTTAATGTCCGTTCTTTGGGTTTAAAGACCTTTAAGCCGTCACAATACGTGTTGCGGATTTGACCATATCGGCCAAACCATGGGTTTTAAAATAATATTCCATCTGACTTTTCACAATGAGTGGATTACTCATTTTCAAGGCACGCTCTAACAATTCGACCGCATCTGGCATTGGGACATGACAAATGGCTTTGCGTACACGCAGAATGTTACTTGAGCTCATTGATAGGGTATTGAAGCCCATTGCCATCAATAATATCGCTGACAAAGGATCGCCCGCCATTTCCCCACAAATACTGACTGGTTTGTTGTACTTATGACACTCTTTGACTAAGCGGGTGAGCGCACGTAAAACCGCTGGGTGGAAATGTGAGTAGACATTAGCAACGCGTGGATTATTACGGTCAACGGCCAGTAAGTATTGTGTCAAGTCGTTTGAACCCACTGAGAAAAAGTCAACCAACTCGGCAAACTCTTCAATTTGTAATAAGACACTTGGTACTTCGACCATGATCCCGATTTTTGGTTTGGTGATTTTGACCTGTTCTTCTTCTTGCACCGCGACCCAGTCTCGCTCTAGTAAGTACAGCGCTTCTTCTACTTCGCTGACACTGGTTACCATCGGCAGTAGAATGTGTAGGTTGTTGAGACCAATACTGGCTTTGAGCATGGCACGAATTTGTGAAGAAAAAATTTCAGGGTGGTCGAGCGTAAAGCGAATGCCGCGCCAGCCGAGAGCTGAGTTTTCTTCCTCAATTGAAAAATAAGGCAAGTCCTTATCTGCACCGATATCGAGGGTACGCATCACCACAGGTTTGTTGGCAAAGTGGCTCAACTGTTGACGATAAATCGCACGCTGTTCTTCTTCACCCGGGAAGCGATCACGCAGCATGAACGGAATTTCAGAGCGATATAGACCAACGCCTTTGGCACCGCGTTGTACACCACGGACCACATCAATCATCAAGCCAGTATTGACGAACAGTTTGACTGCGACACCATCAGGGGTGATGGCGTCTTTGGTTTCATACTGTTTTAAATCTTTGGCAATCAGTTCTTCTTCTTTTTGAATTTCTTTATAGCGACTACGTAAACGGCGAGGTGGATTAATAAACACACGCCCTTGGTGCGCATCGACGATCATTTCCACATCATCAAGGGTATTAATCGGCAGTTCAGTGACACCAACAACGGTTGGAATACCGAGTGCGCGCGCCACAATCACCATATGCGAGTTCATGGCGCCTTCGGTGGTTACAATGGCTGCAATTTTATCGACTGGCAGTTCTACCAAAGCTGCGGTTGAGATTTCTTCCCCAATCAGAATACTTTCATCGGTGAGTTCACGGTGGCTGGAGTCAGCTTCTTGTAAATAAGCCAAAATCCGTCGCCCGAGATCTTTTAAGTCCGCGGCACGTTCACGGAGGTAGTCATCTTCCATTTGTTCAAACAGATCGATGTGATTGTCGATGACGATACGCACCGCACCTTGTGCCCAGTTACCATCACGAATTTGTTCTTTAATTTCCGCTGGCAGCGCATTTTCATCCAACATACGTAAGAACACGCTAAACAGTGCACGCTCTTCCGCCATGAGGGCATCTTGCATTTTGTCATCAAGCGATTTGATTTCATCACGCACTGAGGTGAGAGCACGATCAAGCAGTTCTAATTCTTCACTGATGTCATCGGCTTCACGGTCAGGGACAGCGGCCAAATCCGCAGGGGGATAGAGAATGACGGCACGCCCTAATGCAATTCCACCTGAACCCGGGACACCTTGGAAAGTTTTGTAGGCAGGTAAATTACTCGGTTTACGAAATACATCGATATTGCCCACCGCATGCGCATGCGCAATAACCCCTGAAAGCTGAGCACAGAGCGTGACGAGGAAAGATTCTGCGGCTTCACTAAAGTCTTGCGACTCTTTGTTTTGCACCACGAGCACGCCCATGACTTTACGGCGGTACATGACCGGTACACCGAGGAACGAGTTATAAATTTCCTCACCTGTTTCAGGTAAGTACATAAAACGTTCATGTTTCGGTGCATTGTCAAGGTTGACGATTTCTTCACGCTGACCCACCAGACCGACCAAGCCTTCACTGGTATGCAGTGAAACATGGCCGACCGAATCGGGGTTCAAACCTTTCGATGCCATCAACAAATAACGTTGATTGCGTTCGTCGAGTAAATAGATGGAACAAACGTCAACATGCATGGCTTCCGCCACATGGTTGACCATAATGTCGAGTGATTCATGCAAACTGGTGGACGCATTGATTTCTTGTACAATGCGTCGAAGGGTATCCAGTTGCATATTCGACATCGCGTCTACTCCAAAAATAATGTGCGTCCAACTTATTTATAACAAGAGATCCTTAAAAAATCTGTAGGACGTCTAGATTTTTTAAGGCTTTTTTTGAGGGAGCTGATTACACAGCTCCACCATCGCTTTGCGGTATACATCGCGTTTAAAATTCACAACTTGCCCCAGTGGGTACCAATAACTGACCCACTGCCATTGGTCAAACTCAGGCGGATCAGACAAATTCAAACGAATATTCTGAGCGGGAGCAGTGAGTTTGAGTAAAAACCACTTTTGTTTTTGTCCAATACATACGGGATCAGAATCTGTACGAATGTATCGGTGCGGCAAACGATAACGCAGCCAACCCTTAGTTTGCGCTACAATTTGGACGTGTTCGGGCAGTAAGCCAACTTCTTCTCTCAGCTCACGATAAAGTGCCTGTTCAGGGGTTTCTCCATATTGGATACCTCCTTGTGGAAATTGCCAAGCATTGTGTCCAATGCGTTTTGCCCATAAAACTTGTCCAAACTCGTTTGCCAAAATGATCCCGACATTGGGTCGGAAACCTTCCGAATCGATCATTTGGCTACCTAAATATTGTGTAATTTATGACTTTGCGATCGGGGATTTTTATTTCTGTATCCAACTCGAAAAAAGCAAAGTTTAAAAATGTTAAAATTGCTATGATCTTAACGAATTTCTATCGACTAGCGGAGATAGATTTACAATTTTTTTCTTAAATTTCAGTTTTTACGAGTATTTTCATGAAATTGGCGCTATTTGATCTCGATCACACCTTGTTAAACACCGATTCAGATCATTCTTGGGGAGAGTTTTTGGTGAATGAAGGCTTGGTCGACCCAGTTCGCCATCGCGCCATGAACGATAAATTTTATGAAGACTACAAAGCAGGGCAGCTCGACCCGATTGCTTATAATGAATTTGTGTTTGAATTTTTGACTCAACATGACAATGCCTACCTGACTGAACTGCATGAACTGTTCATGCACAAAGTGATTCGCCCGCAAATGCGTCCTGAAGGTTTTGCAGCCATTGAAAAACACCGCGATGCTGGACATGCTTTGGTTGGCATTACCGCAACCTCTGATTTTATTACGGCACCGATTTTTCGTGAATTTGGGATTAGTGAAATTATTGCGACCAATGCTGAAGTGGTTGAGGGTAAATACACGGGCAAAGTGATCAATACACCATGCTATCAAAAAGGCAAATTGACGCGTTTAGATCAATGGCTTGCAGGGCGTGATGTCAGCGAGTCTTGGGCGTATTCAGATTCCATCAATGATCGCTTTTTACTGGAATACGCAGACCATGCCATTGCCGTCAATCCAGATGATCGCCTAGAAGCATTGGCTAAAGAGCAGGCATGGGAAATCCAAGACTGGTCGATTTAAGTATCTGTCTTTAGTTGTTTGAAAAGGCTGCTTTCGGGCAGTCTTTTTTATTTGAAAGGCATCGACGTCAAAAATGAAAAGTGCCTAAAGCGATAATAAAATATCGGGCTATAGGTGAGCTGATCTTGGAAAATTAACCAAATATGCTATGTTGAACCTTGGCTAAAGCTATTTTGACTATGAAAAATTAGAACATAAGCGTGGAGAAAAATATGAGTGTACGACCAAGAATGACCCACCTGTTTGAGCAACTCGGTTTAGATGCGAGTGAAGAGGCCATCGCGTTGTTTATTGTAACGCATCAGCTCAATGCACAAACCACGATTGTTGACGCAGAGTATTGGACTGAAGCGCAACGTCAGTTTTTGGCAGAAAAAATTAAATCGGATGGTGAGTGGGCCATTATTGTAGATCAGCTGAATGAATCCCTGCATGAAGATTCACTCATCCAAAAATAAGTAGAACTCAAAGAGGCTGAGCGTCGAAGCTTTGCCTCTCTTGATAAAAATAAGATAAAAGTAGAAATTTATATCTCTCGATCATCAAGCTTTTCCTGACTCTACGTCTTTAGACTATGTAGCTTCAGTTAATCAATTAGAACAAGATCGTGCCCTGTTTATCGGTGCGAAATATGAGTCTTACTATCAAGCTCAATTTAAAAAAATCACGCCAAAGAAACAATATGCAGGCTTTAATATTGCCGCCTTTTTCTTAGGAGTGGTCTGGTTGTTTTATCGAAAAATGTACCGTTATGGCTTTATGGCCATTGGTTTGATTGTGGCGATAGGGATGGTTGAAATACTTTTAGGGATTGAAAGTTCTGGTGCAAATATCGGCTTGGCCGTAGCCTTTGGAATGTTTGGGAATACCTTGTACAAGCATCATGTTGATCAACAGATTGCCAAAATTCGCCAATTTGGAAATAGCAACGTCAATACGGAATTAGAAAATCGTGGGGGTACAAATCTCATAGTAGGTTCGATCTTGCTGGTGATTTGGCTTGGGCTGGTTGCACTGGCTATTAGTGCTTCTTAATTCGCTCGCGCAAAATAAAAAACCATCCTTGTGGATGGTTTTTTAATGCCTATAAAGCTTAGTTCATCATTGCAATCAGTTCTTGCACCGCACGAGATTGGGTTCTGCCCGGATGCCAAACCATACCAAGTTGACGGTTCATTTCGAACTTCACATTCAACTGCTGTAGGTCTTGGTTAATCATCGTTTTTGGAAGCACTGACCAACCCAGTCCAATCGAGGCCAACATACGAATCGATTCGAGTGGATTATTGCTCATGGTGATTTTAGGTTTCAGCCTTTGTTTTTCAAACTCTGCTAGTGTGATTTGGCTGGTATAGGTTTGTGATGCAGGCAATAAACTTGGGTACTGAATCAGGTCTTCGAGTTGTAAGTTTTGCATTTGTGCCAACGGATGAAACGGTGCTGCTACAAAAACTAAAGGATCTTCCCAAATGGTGACGTACTGTAAACGCTCATCGAGTTTGGGTGGAAGCGTCAAAAAAGCCAATTCCAAATCACCCGCCAGTACTTTTTCATGCGCTTGCTCGGAGTCGACAAAGTGCACATCTAAGGTGACATTTGGAAAGCTTTGCACATAGCTACGTAAATGGCTCGGCAAGTGATGCAAACCAATATGGTGACTGGTGCCAATTTTAAGTTTGCCTTGGACCATGCCTTGTTCATGACTCAAGGTATGGTGAATGTCACCCAGTTCATTGAGCCAGTTTTTAACTTTAGGCAGCAGTGAATGTGCGGCATGTGTGGCTTGTACACCACGACCCGCAGACTCAAACAGTTTCACACCAAAATATTCTTCTAAACTATGAATACGTTTGGTTACAGCAGGTTGCGTAATGAAGAGCTGATCTGCGGCTAAAGAAATAGAGCCGGTTTCCATGACTTTTACAAAAGCTTCGAAGGCTGCAAGATTCATAAGGATAATCTAGTTATGAAAGTATAATTAAATTATAAAATAATTTTATATGAATTGCGATCTTTAAAATGAACGTGAGCTTATTGGATCTGGAATAAAATAAAAAAAGATCACTTGATGTGATCTTTTGAGAGTTGAGAGGGCGCTTGATATAAAGGCTTAAGCGGGAATATTTTCTTCGGTGGTACGGTTCTTTTTCTCCCAAATACGTTCATGGAAAAAGAATGCGAAGGCTTGAACGGTTGGTTCTAATAAGCTGAGGGTGACCGCCATCCATAAGTTACCTGTGACAAAGTAAGCCACAATCATGGCCACAGTAATGTGCATGATGTAATAGCTTAGGGTTTTTTTGAATATGCGCTGATTGTTCGCTACAAATTTCTGAATGTTCGCCATGATAAATACCCTCTCAATAATGCCTTTCATTTGTAAATAGTAATTATTATCATTAATAAAGTCAAAATGAAATTTTGATTGCTCATGATTGGGTTTTTGAATGCAAGGTGACGTAGTCGATTATTTGGGATATTTGACTTGAGAAAACAAACTTCTGTAGATTTTACTCTTTAGTCTATGCATAGGTCGCTGTCTTATTGTTCACATCAATGAAGCGAGCCTTAAAAAGTATTGGTCTAACTAGGGAAGATAAACCTTGCATGGCTGAGCAGGGAAATATACTGCGAGGCCTACAATAGGTTGATAAATAGGCTATAACGCTTGAATTAAAACCAACGGTGAGGGCTTGTAATCAAAGGGATTGAAACAAAGAGGTATGAATTTAAAATAATTCCAAAAAGTTTCTAAATTAATAAAAATGATAAATTAGATTTATGTGAAATCGTCGCTATAATCGATTTTAATGAAAGAATTACCCAGTCCAGTGGAGTCAATCGACATGGCAGGCGAAAACCAACAAGCAAAAACATTGTATGACAAATTGTGGGATGACCACTTAGTAAAACAACGCGACGATGGCTCGGCTTTACTCTATATCGACCGTCATTTATTACATGAAGTGACTTCTCCGCAAGCCTTTGAAGGTTTACAACTTGCGGGTCGTAAACCATGGCGTTTAAGTGCGAATGTAGCAACTCCCGATCATAACGTTCCAACATCGACCAAAGAGCGTTCAGAGGGAATAGCAGGTATTGAAGATGATACTTCACGTATCCAAGTTCAAACCTTAGACGACAACTGTAAAACCTTTAATGTGGTGCAGTTCGACATTAATGATGTCCGTCAAGGTATTGCTCACGTGGTCGGGCCTGAGCAAGGTTTGACTTTACCGGGTATGACTGTGGTCTGTGGAGACTCTCATACGGCAACACATGGTGCATTCGGCTGTTTGGCGCACGGGATTGGTACATCTGAAGTGGAGCATGTATTGGCAACCCAGTGCTTGGTTCAAAAGAAGATGAAAAACATGTTGGTACGTGTTGATGGTCAATTGGGTCATGGTGTAACACCGAAAGATGTAGTTTTAGCCATCATCGGTAAAATTGGTACTGCAGGCGGTACAGGTCATGCCATCGAGTTTGGTGGTCAAGTGTTCCGTGATATGTCGATCGAAGGTCGTATGACGGTGTGTAATATGGCGATTGAAGGCGGCGCACGTGTGGGTATGGTCGCTGTCGATGACAAAACCATTGCCTATGTTAAAGACCGTCCATATGCACCACAGGGCGCACAGTGGGATGCTGCAGTTGCGTATTGGAATACCTTACATTCGGATGCAGATGCGCATTTTGACACAGTAGTTGTATTGCAAGGTGAAGAGATTGAGCCACAAGTGTCTTGGGGTACATCGCCTGAAATGGTGATTCCAGTGACTCAAGCTGTACCAACTTTAGAACAAGCCAAAGATGAAGTGCAACGCAATGATTGGACGCGTGCTTATAACTACATGGGTTTAACCGCAGGTCAGGCGTTGGCAGATATTCAGTTAGACCGTGTTTTTATTGGTTCATGTACCAACTCTCGCATTGAAGATATTCGTGCCGCGGCTGAAGTTGCCAAAGGCAAAAAAGTGGCAAGTACGATTAAACAAGCCATGGTGGTTCCAGGGTCTGGTTTAGTCAAAGCGCAAGCAGAAGCCGAAGGCTTAGACAAAGTTTTGATTGAAGCGGGCTTTGAATGGCGTGAGCCAGGTTGTTCAATGTGTTTAGCCATGAATGCAGACAAATTACAACCCGGTGAGCACTGTGCATCGACCTCTAACCGTAACTTCGAAGGTCGTCAGGGCAATGGCGGTCGTACGCACTTGGTGAGTCCAGCAATGGCAGCCGCAGCAGCGATTGCAGGTCATTTTGTCGATGTGCGTTCATTTTAATTCGGGCTTGGGAGCATAGACATGAAAAAATATACCGTTGAACAGGGTATCGTTGCACCTTTAGACCGTGCCAATGTCGATACAGACTTGATCATTCCAAAACAGTTTTTGAAATCTATTAAGCGCACGGGTTTTGGTGAAAACTTATTTGATGAGTTGCGTTATTTAGATGAAGGTTTTTTAGGACAAGACAATTCTAAACGTCCTAAAAACCCTGATTTTGCATTGAATCAGCCACGTTACCAAGGGGCCAGTATCTTAATTTCTCGGGCGAACTTTGGTTGTGGCTCAAGCCGCGAACATGCGCCGTGGGCATTGGAAGAATATGGTTTCCGTACTGTGATTGCACCCAGCTATGCCGACATTTTCTTTAATAATAGTTTCAAAAATGGCATGTTACCTGTGATTTTGTCTGAAGAAATTGTTGATCAACTTTTCAAAGAATGTGCAGCAACAGAAGGTTATCAGCTGACGATTGATTTGGGCGCGCAAGAAGTGCGTACACCATCGGGCGAAGCCTTCACATTTGAAGTCGATCCATTTCGTAAGCACTGTTTGTTAAATGGTTTGGATGATATTGGTTTAACTTTACAGGTTGCAGATGACATCAAAGCCTATGAAGAAAAGACCAAAGCATCACGTCCGTGGGTGTTTGCTGAAATTCATGCTTAATTGAAAATTCGATGCATCTAGTGCTTGGGGCCATCTCTTGTTAATATCGAGCAAAAGAATTTTAAACGTTTTGCTACTGGTAAAGGTTGGGCTTGAACAATGGTGACGAGTTACAGTCGTATCGCTCTACTGGCGTTGGTGGGAACATTAACTGCCTGCCAAAGCATGAATACGGCAAGCATAAAGCGTATTCAGGATACCCCAGCGAGTAAAAATAATGCACAGCTTTACTGTACTGGTACGGTGAACTGCGAATTTGAGCGATGGAATCAGATCAAAATTGTGGATGCAGACAATCATCGTGTCAGCCGTGAGGCCATTCGAGAGAAGGTCGTGCGTCTAAAACGAGATGATTTGAATGAAGCGAATGCCTTGTTTCTGTCAGTGCCAGCGGGGCAACATGAACTGGTGATTCGCTTCTATCCTGTTTCGGTCGATCGCGCTGAAACGCTGCATGTGATTCATCGTTTTAAGCCTGCGGAACGCTACACCTTTAGGATGTTCCGTGCGCGCAGTCGACATCAGGGAAGTTTGTTGAATATGTCTGCACCTGACCCTTTATGTGTCGATTTAAAGCAAAACCAAAGAACAATTCGTCGTTTTTGCAAACCTTACAATGTCTTAAATGGCTTGGGCGAGTTTGTAGAACAAAAACTTTAATCGTGTGAGTCAGAACTCACCAACAATGGAATATTTCATGTCTAAACATATTTTGATTTTGGCTGGTGACGGCATTGGTCCTGAAATTGTAAAAGCCGCAGAACAGGTACTTACACGAGTCAATGATCAATTCAATTTAGGTTTAACGTGGGAACAGGGCCTACTCGGTGGGGCTGCCATAGATGCACACGGTTCACCTTATCCAGATGTGACCGCAGCACAAGCTAAAAATGCAGATGCAATTTTACTTGGTGCGGTAGGTGGTCCGAAGTGGGACAACATTGAGCGTTCGATCCGTCCAGAGCGTGGTTTGTTAAAAATTCGTAGTGAATTGAATTTATTCGCGAACTTACGTCCAGCTATTTTGTATCCGCAATTGGCAGATGCATCAAGCTTAAAGCCTGAAATTGTAGCAGGTCTTGATATTCTTATCGTTCGTGAATTAACTGGCGGGATTTATTTCGGTCAGCCACGGGGGATTCGTGAACTTGAGAATGGTGAAAAACAAGGTTTTAACACCGACGTTTATGCTGAGTCTGAAATTAAGCGTATTGCGAAAGTGGCTTTTGAAATGGCTGGTTTACGTGGTGGCAAAGTCTGTTCGGTTGATAAAGCCAACGTCCTTGAAGTGACGGAGCTTTGGAAACAAACCGTAACGGCGATGAAAGAAGCTGACTATCCAAACATTAACTTGTCGCATATGTATGTCGATAATGCTGCAATGCAATTGGTGCGAGCGCCTAAACAGTTTGACGTGATTGTGACAGGTAACTTATTTGGTGACATCTTGTCTGATGAAGCCGCGATGTTGACAGGTTCAATTGGGATGTTGCCATCAGCATCCTTAGATGAAAATGCGAAAGGGATGTATGAGCCATGTCATGGTTCGGCGCCCGATATCGCAGGACAAAATATTGCTAACCCATTAGCCACTATTCTTTCGGTGGCTATGATGTTGCGTTATACCTTCCGTGAAGAAGCTGCTGCTCAAGCGATTGAAGATGCAGTAGGCAATGTCCTAGATCAAGGCTTGCGTACCGCTGATATCATGTCTGAAGGCATGAGCAAAGTGGGTACTGCGGAAATGGGGCAGGCGGTTGTGGCTGCGCTGAACTAAGCCAAAAGCAATTTGAAAACGCAGCCATCCGCTGCGTTTTTTTATGCCTAAAATTTAATAACTTTTGCAGGCTTTACCTCGATATTGAATTGATTGAGCAATATTATCTTTTAACAAGAAGTGGACTTGGCACTCTAACTGAACATCATAAAATGGCGTATGTGTGGGAATAGGAATCGCACCGACACTGCTGTCGCTACGCATAGTGGGCATAGGGGTTGGAATTTGAATCCGCCTGACAATGGTGTAACTCAGTTGGTTTGGTGTTTGAATCGGCGCACCTAAAGTTTCATAACCGAGTTGACGTAAGTCGAGTTCGCGCCGAATGCTCGATACATCTTGGCCGATATATTGTTCTAAATAGTCGGGGAGCGCAATTTTAGCGGGTGAAACGACGGTCTGGTGTTGCGTTGGAGAGCTGCTGCAAGCTTGAAGCAGTAGAAAGCAGATGGAACTAAAAAAACTGACAATAAAGGGCTTCATGATCATCCCCTAAGCAGAGAAAGACCCTTTTAGTATTGTATATCTGAACGTTCGTTTGAGTATGTTTCGAGTAATTTGAGATAAACGGTATGTAGGCGACTCAACATAACGCAGCCGTTAACACGCTTTGCCGATGTAGTGAATAGATTCCACAAGATCATCATGCAGTCTGAACTCAATGTTACATTTCATTTCAATATTCAGGCTACCGCTGGAAGGTGTCGGAATGGGTGCACCCATATTGACACTGGTTCCAATATTGGGGGTTACCATCGGAATAGGCATATTACGTAACAGAGTTTAGGTCAGTTTCTCTGGGGTATATACAGGAGCACCGAGCATTTTATAACCCATGCTATTGAGGTTGAGTTAATTTTGAACTTGATTTGACGATTGGCCGATATAGTGTTGTAAGGTTTGCTTGAGCTGAGTTTGACTTGTTGTAGCACAAGCAACACAGAGTATTGGAAACAGTAAAATAGCTAGCTTCATTGAAGTCATTTTCATTATTGTTTTGGCGTATTAAGTTATTGTTGCATTTAATTACAGTTTGACTTTTGCATGAAATCTAGTTGATTCATAACGTTTTAGTCTGAGCGCAGACATTAAAAAAGCCACTTAAAAAGTGGCTTTTTCGCTTCGCTAAAACTTAGCGCGCACGATAAGTGATACGACCCTTAGACAAATCATAAGGTGTCATTTCTACTTTAACACTATCGCCAGTCAAAATGCGAATATAGTGTTTACGCATTTTACCAGAGATGTGAGCAATCACTTCATGACCGTTTTCTAAACGTACACGAAACATAGTATTAGGAAGCGTCTCGGTGACAACGCCTTCGAACTCGATGAGTTCCTCTTTATTGGCCATAGCCTACCTGAATGAATAAATTGGAAAGGCGCAAATTATAGTCAATTTTTTTGCATAAAACAAGGCGGAATGGGCGGTTGCCTGATCATCTGTCAGTAAAATAAGCGAACAAGCGGAATAAATATTTTCAACAAAAAAACTGTATAAGTTGTTGTCAGTTCGGTCAATCGCAGTTAATCTAATTTTAATGTTTTATGTATAAATGAAGAACATACAAGGAAGGTTCTAGCGTGGGTCAGCTAACGGATGCATCGGTTGTATTGCGATTAGGCTACCAAGCGATTCGTCGTTCAGGGTTGCCAACAGAAGAAATTTTAACAAAGGCGGGTGTTGCATTAAATCAGATGGAAACCAATGAGCGTACGCCTTTGAGCGCACAATACGCTTTTTGGGTGGCGGCAGAAGAGGTGAGCCGCGATCCAGACATCGGTCTACATTTGGGTGAAAATCTGCCTTTATACCGTGGCCAAGTGATTGAGCATTTGTTTATTTCATCCGAAAACTTCGGTGAGGGCTTGAAGCGTGCTTTGGCTTATCAGCGCTTGATCAGTGATGCCTTTCATGCCAAGTTGGTGGTTGAAGATGACCGGTGTTATTTGACCAATGGGGAACAACCTTGGGCTGAAAATTTGGTCAATCGACATTTTTCTGAATGTGCGATGTCCGGTATTTTAAGGTTCTTTAAATTTATTACTGAAGGGCGCTTTGAACCGATCTATATTGATTTTAACTTCAGTAAAGGCGCGTTTGATGATGAGTATTTCCGCGTATATGAGTGCCCGGTTAGTCTAGGGCAAAAAGAAACCCGCTTATATTTTGACCCAAGTATTTTGGCTTATCCGTTGTGGCAAGCGGAACCTGAACTATTGCAACTGCATGAGCAGTTAGCGATTGAAAAACTTCAAGAATTAGCCCGTTATGATTTGGTGGGTGAAGTCCGTCGTGCGATAGGTTCAACCCTAGAAAGTGGTGAAACCACACTTGAAACAGTGGCTTCTCAGCTCAGTATTACCCCAAGGCGTTTACGCACACAGCTTAGTGAGGCGAATACCAGCTTCCAGCAAATTTTGTCTGATTATCGCTGTCGTTTGGCGAAAAAACTTTTGGCCAATACGGCTGAAAGTGTAGAGCGTATCGTGTATTTGACGGGCTTTTCTGAGCCAAGTACCTTCTATCGTGCATTTAAACGCTGGACCAATGAAACCCCAGTGGAATATCGCAAGCGTAAGCAGCGTTAAGAAATCCCTCCTAACCTCCCTTTATAAAAGGGAGGAATTTCTTCCCCTCCTTTGAAAAAGCCGGCTAGGGGGAGGATTCAAAAATAAATTATTCAGGCATATTTAGCCAGTGCGGCCCAAGCGGCTGCTTAGGTAGCTTAAACTGCGCTGGATAGTCGGCATGAATGAAATACAGCCCATCAGGAGGGGCTGTAATGCCTGCGGCTTTGCGGTCTTCTGCTGCGAAAATAGCCTCAATATGCTCGACTTCATACATACCTTGACCAATTTCCAGTAAGCAGCCCATGATATTGCGGACCATATGGTGCAAGAAGCCATCGGCCTGAATGTCGAGGACCAAATATGGGCCATGTTGAATTAAGCGACAATGGCTGACATGGCGCACAGGTTGATTGGATTGGCATGCGGCTGCACGGAAGCTTTCAAAGTTATGCGTGCCTTCGAACTTTTGAGCAGCTTGCATCATCTTCGCCACATCTAGCGCATAATAAGCGTGTGTGACTTGTTTATGCATAAGAGCAGGGCGTTGCGGGTGGTTATAAACGACATAGCGATAACGACGGGCCTGCGCTTTGAAGCGCGCATGAAAGTCTTGGTCCATCGCTTTGATCCACTGGATCGAGATATCTTTTGGTAGTTGGCTGTTGCTGCCCATTAACCAACCGCGCTCTGAACGAAGTGCCGAGCTATCAAAATGTGCCACCATATTGGTGGCATGGACGCCAGCATCGGTACGACCTGCACCATGTAAGCTAATCGGTTCATTGGCAATTTTAGAGAGTACTTTTTCAATCGTCTCTTGTACACTGATCACACCTGTTTGCTGGGTTTGCCAACCACGATAGTGTGTTCCACAAAACTCAATGCCGATCGCAAAACGTTGCATATGTACCTCAAATTAACCCAAATCATGCCAATGGCTGAAGCGTGCTTCAGCGCTGGGGTATTGTAAATACATTTTGAGGGCTTTGGCATACAGATCTGCATGTCCGAGGCAATCACTAACAATTATTTTGGCCTGAGTTGTCCACGCGGCAACTGCATAGCGCTGATCAGTACGGCCGAAAGGGACTTGGGTGCTTAAGATAACAACACAGCCTTGTGCGTAAAATTCATCGAAAAGTGCTATTAACTCGGCATTCACAGCTAAATTACCCGTTCCAAAACCTTGCAAAATGAGGAAATGTGGCGGTGCGGAGAGTAGATTTCTCAAGTTCTGGATTTGCTGCACCAAGGCAACAGGTTGCATCATCAGATTGAGGCAATTGAACTGGTGGGATCGTTCTACATCACCTGTTTGTACTATGTGCGTTTTTAAGCTGTGTGGAATCGGCTGTTCAGCCATGACACCTGTAAAAGCATCCAGTTCTGTAGTATGTCGTTTTAGCGCAGTCTGCGCATGCAATACCTGTTGATGAAAAGCCAGATACACTCCGACAGGATGTTTCATCACCGCATCTAAGGCAAAATTCAAATTACTGATCGCATCGCTAAATTCACGCGTATCTGTGCCTTGTACATTAAGCAATGGATATTGGCTACCTGTGAAAACCACGCGTGCGGAGTCTGCAATAAAGTGTGCAGCGACAGCACTGGCATAGCTTAAGGTATCTGTGCCATGAATCACGACAAAATGCTGGAATTGTTGCAGTTGCAATTGTTGAATCTGCTGAATTAGCAATAACCAGTCTGCAGCCGTACAGGCGCTACTGTCTTTAATGACAGGTGCAATAAAACATTCAATGTCGAGATGAATCGGCAAGACATGTGTGAGCTTGGGAATAAAGTCTTCGGCAGGCATTGGTTGTAAGGGTTCGCCAATACAGCCAAAGGTTCCACCCATATAGATAAGCGCAATTTTTTTCATTATAAAAAAAGCAGTCGGTGATGACTGCTTTAGTTTAAAACGAAATGGCTTAGGATGCTATGCGGCTCAGTAACTGTTCTACTTGCTGACGTTGTTCCGTAGAGTAATTTGGTTCTTGTTCAACCAAAATTTCACGTGCAGCTTCGAAAGCGCCAAGTTGAATGTATTGCTCAGCCAATTCAAGGTTTAAGTGTATTTCATTGACTTCGTTCAGTTGAGGGAAAGACTGCACCAGAGGATCGCTTTGATCTGTCGTATTGGCAGGTGCAGTAGACTCTAGACTAAAACTGAGGCTTGGGGTAACAACTGCTGGTGTTTCTTCTACTATCGCTTCACTTGGACTAACCGTATCAAAAGAAAAAGCAGGGATATCTTTTGCAGCTTCGGCTGTGGATTCGCTTGAAAAATCAAATGTAAATTCAGGACGCTCATCTACGGCAGGCGGCGAAATTTCTGCTTCTGGCGTTGTTGTCGGCGCTGTGTCGAGATTGAATGAAAAATCTAAAGGTTGGATGTCGGCTGCAGCAGTTTCTGCTGGTTGAGCCGGCGTGCTTTCTAAAGAGAGTGAACCGAAATCGAGCGGTTTAAGTTCTTCAGCAGGTTTGGCTGGTTCTGCCGTTGGCGTATTTAAACTAGAAATATCAAAATCTAAGCTTTGAACTTCGATGCTCGGTTCAGGTTGAGCTGTTGTTGTGGTGGTAAATGCTGAGGTATCAAAATCAAGCGGTTTAATGTCTTGAACCGGTTCAACAACAGAAGCCTGCACAGGAGCGGGCGCAGGATTATTTGATGACATCAGGGCATCAAAGTCCGCAGTATTGGTTGCTTCTACAGGTTTTGGTGCAGATGGCGTAATTTCAGTTGGTTTAAACTCAATCGTGTCACGGCTATTTTGATGTAATTGATCGTAATCCGATTTTTTGGCTTCTGCTTGCGCCAAAATATCATCCAGTTCTAAAGAACGTAAATGATTCAGCAATTGGCTAATGGCAAACTCATCTTTTTGGAGCAAGTGAATATCGAGCAGCAGTAAATATAATTCGTGTTGTGAATTGTCTTTATTTAGGGCTTGGTTGATTTGTGCTTCAGCTGAGAAGAAATTGCGGTCGCGAATTTGACCTTCAATTTTATTACGTAGATCTGTGGCGAGTGGTGTCGTGGCTTTTTTAGCAACAACATCTTCAACGACTTGAGTTTGTTGCGGGGATTTTTTAGACGAACTGGTTTTTTTGGCTTTGTTTTTTGCAGCAACCGCTTTTTGAGTTTTTGGTTCTGCTTCTTTACTCGCCTCACGCTTTTTTAAGACTATGGCAACAACCAATAGTAAGATAAATGGAATCACATAAATAAGCATGTTTTACCCCTTTTGAACTTGTCTTTGTGCAAGTTCATCCAAAATCAAATAATCAAAATAACACTTTAGTGTGTTGGCTTTTTCTCAGTTTGTTGTGCTTTCAATTGTTGTTGCAATTGTGCAAGACGAGCGTTTAGTAATTGAATTCTCTGATCTTTCTGATTAAGTGCCACTTCTAATTGTGTTACGTTTCTCTGTAATTTAACGGTTTTTTCACGGGATGTCATAACTTTTAATGACAACTCGTTTGATGTTTGATTCTTTTCTGTCGACTTCTTGGCAGAACCGTGGCTTGAATCTTGCTCTTTCTCTGCAACCAAACTCATCTCGGCTTGATTGAGGCGGTATTTCGCCTTGCCAGATTGCTGTGAGCTCTGTTTTGGAAGTGATGAAACGGAGACTTTTTGCTCTGATTTGGTTGTTTGTAGGCCTGTTAAGTTGAGGTTGGCACCACGACGTAAGCGGTTTACGTCACCTTGAATAAAGGCATGTTCATTCTTGGCTTTAATTTGTTGCATGACTTCACCGACAGGACGGTTTTCTTCAGCAGCAATACGCGATGCAATGCCCCAGAGAGATTCATTTGACCGAACTACATGGGCACTTTGAGGTGCGGCTTGGCGTGCAGTAGTTGCAGGGGCAGCAGGTGTTGTTTTTGCTGTCGATGGACTAGGTTGAGGGCTGGCCTGTGCTGAAATTGGCGCATCTGATTTTTGAACTGAATCGGCATACTTTTGCACTAACGGATCTGCCGATTTTTTCGCTTGCGTAATCGGTTCAACACGTGGAGTTGATGTTTGAGCAGCTGCTGCAATTTGTGTAGACGCTACTGAAATAACTTGCGTTGGCGCTGTAATAGCGGTCGCACTCATGCTTGGTGGGGTATGGTTATTGAGTTTGAGTGGTGTCGTGTTTGTCGTCGGCGCAGCTGTTGTTTTTAAGCTATTGAATTGTGTGCTGACAGGTAAGTTCAGCGCAATATCTTTTTCGTTGACAATCACCACCGGTTTTAAGGCTTTTTCATTATTATTCGTACGGGCTTGAAGTGCTGCCGAGCGTTTATTGGCTGTTTTAATATGTTGTAGCCGTGCCGCATTGCCTTCTTTGATTTTGACGACAATGTTCAGTTCCGCTTCAGTTAAAGGGCGTGAAGAAGTAATCGTAATCACACCTGTACTGGCGCTGGTACGACGGGTAAAAAAGTTCAGATTACTGGGCGGCTGATGCATGACACCAAGAGACATTAAATCTTCTGCGCTGGCTAGACTGGCTTGAATGGGAGCATTCGGATCGGCATCGTGAAAGTTCAATTCTGCATATAACAGTTCCCCAGGTGCAGATTGAATTTGAATAGGATCGACAATGATCGCATTCACATTTTGCGAAGCAATAATGGCTAAAATGGCTATCTTTAATTTGTTATTTACGGTCATCTTAATCTTTAGCTCGGTCACAGATCGCAAAGCGAAAATTATAGATTAGCGAGTTGTGTGTTATTTGTAAAACGTTAACATCAGGGTTACAAAAAAAAGCCGATCAAGTGTGATCGGCTTAATACTTTAGCGGGTAAATGCTTAAGTATTTTTGTAATCAATCAGGATACGGAGCATGCGACGTAAGGGTTCCGCAGCACCCCAAAGCAATTGATCACCGACAGTGAAAGCACCTAAGTACTCTTTGCCCATATTCAATTTGCGTAGACGACCAACAGGAACTGTTAATGTGCCTGTTACAGCCACAGGTGTTAAGTCAGTCATAGACGCTTCACGGGTATTTGGAACCACTTTTGCCCATTGGTTTGCGCTACGTAACATATCTTCGATTTCATCGAGAGGCACGTCTTTCTTCAGCTTTAATGTTAAAGCTTGAGAGTGACAACGCATCGCACCAATACGCACACAATGACCGTCAATCGGAACGATTTGCTGGTTGCCCAAGATTTTGTTGGTTTCAACTTGACCTTTCCATTCTTCTTTCGACTGACCGCTGTCTAATTGTTTGTCGATATAAGGAATGAGTGAGCCTGCTAAAGGCACGCCAAAGTTTGCTGAAGGGAAACCTTCGCCACGTTGTAATTCCGCAATTTTAGAGTCGATATCTAGAATTGGAGAGCGTGGGTCATCTAATAAATCTTTGGTGTTGTTGTACAAATAGCCCATACCAGAGATCAGTTCACGCATATTTTGCGCACCAGCACCCGATGCTGCTTGATAAGTCATCGAGGTTGCCCATTCCACTAAATTGTTTTGGAATAAACCACCTAAGCCCATCAGCATCAGTGAAACTGTACAGTTACCGCCAACAAATGTTTTAGTGCCATTCACTAAACCATCTTTAATCACGTTCATGTTGACAGGGTCAAGCACGATGATAGCTTCATCTTCCATACGAAGTGTAGATGCCGCATCAATCCAATAGCCTGTCCAGTTTTCTGCTTTGAGCTTCGGGAAAACTTCTGAGGTATAGTCGCCACCTTGGCAGGTAATAATGACATCCATTTGCTTCAGACGGTTAATGTCTGATGCATCCATAAGTGCTGGGGCAGTTTTACCGCCAAACGCAGGCGCTTCACCGCCTGCATTACTGGTAGAGAAATAAAATGGCTCAAAATGAGCAAAATCATTCTCTTCAACCATACGTTGCATAAGGACGGAACCAACCATCCCGCGCCAACCGACCAGACCTACTTTCATGTCACTTTGCCTCGGTGCGTTAAAAATTAAAAGGGGATTCGAGTGTATCAAAAGAGCGCTTAACTGCAAGCACTACACAATGAAAACAGCAATTATATTGTGCAATATATCTTGTTTATGTTACATGCAAAATTGATATTAATTTATGAATCTACAAAAAATTAAGAATATAAGAGTGGGTATCTATGATCTGGGTTGAGTTGCTGGCATGTGTTGTGATTTGGTTAAGCTTCTGGTCTCTGATTCCACGAGATGAATGGTGGTTTCGAGGCGCAGATTTTCCACGCTTACAGATTTTGGCATTGGGATTGATTGCATTTATCTTAATGTTGCTTTGGGATGCGCCTTGGGATTGGGTGCGTGAAGTCATTTTGCTGGGGTTAATTGCGGCAGTGGCATACCAACTCAAAATGGTGTTGCCTTATACCTTTGTATGGAAAAAGCAGGTTAAAACCGTTGCCAAAACAGAGTTACAGCCAGAACGCCAGATTTCTTTAATTGTGTCGAATGTACTAACGCCCAATACTCAATACCACTTATTGCTGCAACAGACTCGTCAGCATCAACCGGACTTGATTTTGACTTTAGAGTCGGATGCACATTGGGAACAAGCCTTAAGTGTATTAGAAGATGACTATCCCTATCGGGTTGCAGTGCCTTTGGATAATCTGTATGGCATGCACTTGTATAGTCGTTTAGCGCTTAAAGATATTGAAGTTAAGTTTATTTTGAGCGATGAAATTCCTTCGATTCATGCCACAGTCATCTTAAGGTCAGGACAACCAGTGCAACTGTACTGCTTACACCCGAAACCGCCAAGTCCGACCGAAGCCAAAGACTCTACTTTACGTGATGCTGAATTATTGATAGTTGGGGATCAGATTAAAGATTTGGATGAGAGTTGTATTGTGATGGGGGATTTGAATGACGTGGCGTGGTCGCGCACGACACGACTTTTTCAACGGATCAGTGGGCTGCTAGACCCTCGCGTCGGACGACATTTTGTTAACACTTTTCATGCCGACTATCCTTTGCTGCGCTGGTCACTGGATCATGTTTTTCACAGTACGGATTTTGCCTTAGTGCAGATGCAACGTTTAGCACATATTGGTTCAGATCATTTCCCTGTATATGTGGTGCTTCAAACCGGTCGGGTATTTGAGCAAGTACAAGAAGAACTGGAACAAACCGAAGCCGATGAGCAAGAAGCGCAGGAGGCGATTGAAGATGGAATTGAGAAAGCGGAACGAGAAGGTAAGCAGGTTACAGATAAAATTGCCAAAGATTACCAGTAAACATACGGGCGCGCGGATTTCATCACTGTAGGATATGGCTTACAGGGATTTGGGAATCTGACGAATGGTTAGTCATTTGGTATCCCCGTATTCTAGTCTCATCAGCAGATGGAGCGGGAATGGATCATCCCAGTATGGAAGTTGAAGCTGATGGAAATCATCATGGATATGATGTGGGTATGGAATGCCACCGAATAAAACAAGAATAACGTTGAAAGCACAACCTCATGTACCCGAGTTTTGCAGGACGCAGAACTCGGGTTCTACTTTTTAAGCAGCCCTTTTTGTTAAGAATAAATCTTGTCATAGCCTGCAGGGCGAGTTTTAAAGCGACGGTGGAACCACATATATTGAGTCGGAGCAATACGGAGTTGATTTTCAATAATTTGATTCACTCGTGTCGCATCATCGACTTCATCTTCACTGGGTAAGTTTTCCACAGCAGGTTCAATCAACACTTTGTATTGTGGGTTTTTAATATCCCCATCACGATAAAAATACAGAGGAATGGCCGCAGCCTTGGTCATTTTCAATAAACGACGGTGTGCTGTAACGGTCGCTGCGGGAACGCCAAAAAATGGCGCCATAACACCTTGTTTTAAACCAAAGTCTTGATCTGGACTATACCAAATGGCATGGCCATTTTTTAAGTTACGGACTAAACCACGCATGTCATCATGATCAATTTGATGTGCATAAATGGTGGCACGGCAGCGGTAGATGAGCATATCCAGCAGTGGATTATTTTGCGGGCGATACACCACATCTGGTTCAAAATACTGTGCGCATAGATAACCACCCGCATCGAGCAAAGTAGAGTGGGTTCCTAAAAGCAGTGCGCCTTTACCTTCTGCTTGTGCTTTTTGAATATGTTCTAAACCTTCAATACTGACACGGCCAGTAAACCACTTTGGGCTATACCACGCATTCAGCGTTTCAAATACGCCCAGCATTTGATCGACAAAAACTAAACGGGCATTTTCAAGGACTTCTTGGGCCGACCATTCAGGGAAACACACCTCCAGATTACGAACGGTGGTTTTACGTCGTGACTTCAGATATTTAAAGCTGAGGTTGCCTAAGAGGGTTGCCAGTCGGTGTTGAATTGCCCATGGGAGAATCGCCAATATCATGAGAAAGACGATACCGATCCAAACACCCCAATATTTAGGTTGTAGGAAAGACCACTGAAATTCACCGGGTTGATAGTCTGGCTTCGAACTCATAAATTGCGATAAAGGCTGAAAAAAGAATATTTCGAGTTTAGCATGAAGCAAGAATGAAGATGCAATCTTCGCCATGAAGCTGTTGTACAGGACCTTCTCATATCAAGTTGTGATGGTTTTTATGAGGTGGGTGAAACTGTATTCATGCTCAGTGGAGAACATGGTCTAAACATCTCGCAACATTTGTTTTGTTTTAATTTGGGTGAAATTCACAATACTAAGAAGAAAGATAAGAATAGGAAGATAAAAATGCTAAAAAACATCAGCAGTTGCGGTGTGCTATTTATTGCTTTAACGGGCTGTGTCTATAGTCCATATGATGATTATAATCATTATTATCATGGGTTTGGTTGGACAGGGTATGCACCCTTTCCACTAGAAGACCATCGTCCACCACCTAATGGTCATGGCGGTGGACATCCAGGGGGGCAACATCCTGATCATATCCATCCAGGAGGAGGGCAGCCTGGTGGAGGTGGGTTGAATCCAGGAGGTAGTCATTCAGGTGGTGGTGGAATTCATCCTGGCGGACATCCAGGTGGAGGTGCTGGCATACATCCTGGCGGTGGTGGGCATCGTCAGCCGCGTTAAATATAAAAAAACTCCACATTGTGCGGAGTTTTTTTATGGAGCTTACGAAAAATTATTTGGTTAAATTTTCCAGTTCTTCCCAACGTTCCAGTTTTTCCAGCAATAGCTCATCAATTTCAGTCAAACGATTCGACAACGTCATCGCCTTGTCTGCATCTGAAATAAATAGTGAACCATCTGCAAGTAAGGCATTGATTTCCGCTTGCTCTTTTTCCAGTGCTTCCATTTCGGCAGGCAGTTGTTCAAGCGCACGTTGATCTTTATAGCTGAGTTTGACTTTTTTAGCAGGTGCTGCGTTCGCTTCAGCTTTCGCCGCTGCTTTTTTCACAGCACTTTTTTGATCAACCGCAGTTTGGTCTGGTCGCTGTTGTAAGTAATCTTGGTAACCACCGATGTATTCATCGATATTGCCTTTACCATCGAACACCCAAGTTGAGGTTACCACGTTATCCATAAAGGCACGGTCATGCGAAATAAGCAGTAAAGTGCCTTTGTAGTCGGACAACATTTCTTCTAGCAGCTCTAGTGTCACCATATCCAAGTCATTGGTGGGTTCGTCCATCACGATTAAGTTAGATGCCTTAAGTAGTAACTTGGCTAAAAGAATACGGTTACGCTCACCGCCTGAAAGAGCTTTGACTGGTGTACGCGCACGTTCTGGTGAGAACAAGAAATCTTGCAAATAGCTGTAAATGTGACGACGGTTACCATTCACATCGACATGGTCTGAACCTTCTGACACGTTATCTTTGACTGATTTTTCAAGGTCGAGAGCATTACGTAATTGGTCGAAGTAAGCCACTTCCAATTGCGTACCTGTTTTCACCGTACCCGTATGTTCTTGTTCGCCTAAAATGGCTTTAATGAGGGTGGTTTTACCGACACCGTTGTCACCAACAAGACCAATACGGTCACCACGTAACACCAATGCGGAGAAGTCTTTGATGATTGGTGCACCATGACCAAAGCGAACACTTAAGTTTTCAATTTCAAAGACCACTTTACCTGAACGGCTCGCATCTTGCGTTGCCATGCTGACTTTGCCTTGTTGTGAACGGCGTGCTTTCGATTGTTCACGTAATTCTTTTAGGGCACGAACACGACCTTCGTTACGGGTACGACGGGCTTTAATGCCTTGGCGAATCCATACTTCTTCTTCAGCCAAGCGTTTGTCAAACAGTGCATTCTGCTTCTCTTCCGCTTCCATTTGCTGTGCTTTCAGCTCAAGGTAACGTGAGTAGTTACCTTCATAGCTGCGCAGGGTGCCGCGGTCGAGTTCAACAATACGAGTTGCAATACTGTCTACAAATGAACGGTCATGCGAGATGAACAGTAAAGTTAAATTATTTTGATCAAGTAAAAACTTCTCGAGCCATTCAATACTTTCAACGTCCAAATGGTTGGTTGGTTCGTCCAGTAATAGCACATCGGGTTGGGTAAGGAGCGCGCGGGCAAGCAGCACACGACGCTTACGACCACCTGATAAATCGGCCAAATCGGCATCTGGGTCTAGGCCCATTTTACTTAAAATAGAATTGACTTTGGTTTCTAAAGCCCAGCCATCCAACTGATCTAGTTTGTGTTGTAGGTTACCCATGCGGTCACATGCTTCCATGTCTCCAAGTACACAAGCATCACTGGCTTCATGATAGGCTCTGAGCACATCTGCGGCTTCACCTGCACCGTCTGCCACAATATCTGCCACTTTGCCCGAGTCCATCGGCACGTCTTGCGCCAACATTGAAATGGTAATGCCATTTTGCAGAGAAACTTCGCCAGAATCGGGTAATAAACTTCCCTCGATCAGTTTAAGTAAAGTAGACTTACCTTCACCATTACGACCAATTAAACACACTCGTTCACCGCGCTCTAATGAAAAGTTCGCGCCGTCGAGCAAGGCAGGTCCACCAAACGCAAGTTGGACATCCCTTAAAGTAATATAGGCCATAATGTTTCCTGAAAAATCTCAAATGAGGACTTGAAGTGTCTAAACAACAAAATATTGATAATCAAGCGCCATTGTCCGCACCCATTGAAGATTTGCAAGTCCGAATTGCATTTTTAGATGATTTAGTTGAACAACTCAATGAACAATTGGTGATTCAAGGACTGGAAATTGCTGATTTAAAAAAACAAATGCAAATTTTGTATCAACGTGTTGAATCTTCAGATTTGTCCGATGGAATTGCGACATTTGACCCAATAGCTGATCGTCCGCCACATTATTAAGTTTATTTGCTGTCTGGGGCTAAAAAAAAGCTGTGATGTGGGTTGTGGATATTACTGGGTCTTGTCTCTTTTTTTGTTTTACCCAACTTAAAGCCCAATTTGACTGGCGAAATCATTTGACCTTTGATGCAGTTCCTACTCTAATACTCGCTTTCTGGTGCGTCCCATAAAAACTGTCCTATGACTCAAAAAGTTGTTCTTCTTGACCTTGAAAATAATGTTCCAACTGCCAAATTGTTGCGCGAGATTGTGGAGCATTATCCGACTTTGTATTTGTTTCATTGCCAAGGTCAATTTGAGTATGCATTGCAAGATTTAACGGAACTGGCTGCTTGGATCAGCAGTGGTCAAGTGGTAATTTTAGACACGCCCAAAGCCGAGCAAAAAGAGTTCGAATATGCCGTGGTGGTCGGGCAGTTAATGGCTTTACTTGAGCCAGAGACGCAGGTTGAAATTATCTCTGCGGTCAATACAGCAGAAATACTTTTGGACTTAATGCAATCTTCGGATATTCAGAGCAATTTGATCCTCATTCAGTCTGAAGCTGTACCGAGTCAACGTCATCTTCCCAGTTTAGACCGTATCAAAAATCAGCCTTATTTAAAAATGGTCAAAAAATATTGCGATGCTTTGGGGAAAATGTCAGGTAAGCCGAGCACATTGGACGGTCTAAAAAATTCAATAAGTAATATTTTGCAACTCGTACCTGAAAAGACGCAGCGGGTGGTGGGGATGTTGATTAATCTCAAAATCATCAAACGCTATGATGAGCAAATTCGCTTTCGTAAAAAAGTGTTGAAGCAGTGGTTGGCACTGAATTTAGATGAACAAGACCCAATTACACAGCCGCAAAGCATGCAGCAAGCGCTACAGCAACTGCAACAAGACAGTATGGTAGGTGTGCTTGAACCAACTGTAGATACGCAGTCCGCGCAACAAGAGTTGTTTAAAAACTTTGCACAGATTGACCCTGTACAGCTTGAGGTCGCACGAAAACTACGCGAGTTAAAAACTAATAAACCCAAAGATATCTATGCACTCCGTGATTTGCTTGAGCAAATGTTTCCGAAGTCAGATGTGCGTATGTTGCTGAAAGAGTTACTCGATAAAGGCTATATTTACTGGAATGGACATGAAGTTCTATATAGTCATGAAATGTTCTTAAATTAATTTTATCGTTCAAACTTGCGTTTTATATTGTGCTTATGCAACTCTAATAAAGGAATAAAAAGGTTGTGCTATGGAAAATACTGGAATTTGGGTTGTCGGATTTATCATCTTATTCATCCTCGGCTCGATTTTTGGACTTCGTGTAAGTCCAAGAGAGAAAGCTTTGGGTGAAATGCGTGATAAAGCGCGCAAGATGGGTTTACACCCACGTTTAGTCGCAGCACCTGACTGGACGAAAATACCAATGGCTTCGGAAAACCGTGCCAGCATGGTGGCGTACTACAGTGTCCTGATTCCAGAAGCACGCCTACCTTTAATGCGCGCTCGCGTTGTTGATCAGCAGCTTGAGCTCATTACAGGTGATGACAAGTTTAAACATTTACCCATTGAATTAAAGGGTATTTATGCTATTGATATGCAAGCAAACTGCGTGGGACTCTATTGGGATGAGCATTCTGACTTAAGAGCAACCCAGTTAGATGCCATGAAAGCATATTTACAGTCTTTGGCTGAACTTTAATTTTACAGACCCATTGAAACAGGATTAACGGTTAATATGGCGAAAGCTCCTCGGTCCACATCCAAAAGTACTACAGCAGATTCTCCTGAGGCTGGGAAAAAGCGTGCTTTAGTGATTGTGGAGTCGCCTGCAAAAGCGAAAACAATCAATAAATATTTAGGCTCGAATTACATTGTGAAGTCGTCTGTGGGTCACGTGCGTGATTTACCTACAGGTGGTTCCAGTAAGACTGCAGAAAAGAAGCCAGCAACACGAACCAAACTGACCGATGCTCAGAAAGCTGAAAAAGCACAAAATGCATTGGTCAATCGTATGGGTGTTGATCCTGAGCATGACTGGAAAGCACATTATGAAGTGCTTCCAGGCAAAGAGCATGTGGTTGCTGAACTGAAAAAGCTTGCTTCGCAAGTTGACGAGGTCTATCTCGCAACGGACTTGGACCGTGAAGGAGAAGCGATTGCTTGGCATTTAAAAGAAGTGATTGGTGGCGATGACTCACGTTATCAACGTGTGGTATTCAACGAAATTACCAAAAATGCCATTCAAGATGCATTTAAGCATCCAGCACGCCTTGATATCGATAAAGTTAATGCGCAACAAGCACGCCGCTTTTTAGACCGTGTTGTCGGCTTTATGATTTCGCCCTTACTTTGGGAAAAAATTGCCCGTGGCTTATCGGCAGGGCGTGTTCAGTCTGTCGCAGTTAAACTGGTGGTTGAGCGTGAGCGTGAAATTCGTGCGTTTATTCCCGAAGAATACTGGCAAGTTTTTGCAGACACTAAGTCACAGACTGATGAGATTCGTTTAGAAGCCGTCAAACAAGCAGGTAAAGCCTTAAAGCTACGCAATAAAGCCGATACCGATGCTTTATTGAAGCTCATTAAAGACGCAGATTACAAAGTTTCAGCACGTGAAGATAAACCAACCAAGGTGAATCCGAGCGCGCCGTATATCACATCGACTTTACAACAAGCAGCCAGTACACGTTTGGGTTTCTCTGTGAAGAAAACCATGATGTTGGCGCAGCGTTTGTATGAAGCGGGTTTTATTACCTATATGCGTACCGACTCGACCTTTTTGAGTGACGATGCGGTGAATATGGTACGTCATCATATTGAGACCGAGTTTGGTGCGAAATATCTGCCTGCTAAGCCGAACCGCTATGGTAACAAAGCGGGTGCACAAGAAGCCCACGAAGCGATTCGTCCATCGAATGTGGCGTTAAAAGGCGACAGCTTGGTGGGTGTGGAACGTGATGCACAGCGTTTGTATGATTTGATTTGGCGTCAGTTCGTCGCGTGTCAAATGACACCAGCAGAATACTTGTCATCGACTATTTTAGTGGATGCCAACGGTGTTGAGCTTAAAGCCAAAGGTCGTACCTTAGTCTTTGACGGTTTCACTAAAGTCCGTGGTCAAAACAAGTCGGACGATGATGTGTTATTGCCTGCGGTGAAAGTCGGTGAAATCCTGAAGCTTGAAAAATTAGATCCATCGCAACACTTTACCAAGCCACCTGCACGTTTTACTGAAGCGTCATTGGTGAAAGAGCTTGAGAAAAAGGGCATTGGTCGACCATCGACCTATGCGGCGATTATCTCGACCATTCAAGACCGTGGTTATGTCAAACTGGAAAACCGTCGTCTATTTGCTGAAAAAATGGGTGAGATTGTTACTGATCGTTTAGATGAAAGTTTCAATAACCTCATGAACTATGACTTTACCGCGGACTTAGAAGGTCAGCTCGATAAAGTGGCTGATGGCGAACGCAACTGGAAGGAGTTGCTCGACAGCTTCTACGGCGACTTTAAAAAACGTCTGACCAATGCGCAAGGTGAAGGCGGTATGCGCCGCAATCAACCTGTAGAGGTGGAAGCGGTTCACTGTAAAGAATGTGACCGTCCAATGCAGATTCGTACGGGAACCACAGGTGTCTTCTTAGGGTGCTCTGGCTATAACTTACCGCCGAAAGAGCGTTGTAAAGGCACGTTGAACTTAACGCCAGTTGAATCACTTGCTGCACTTTCTGATGATGACGCAGCAGAAACAGCAGATTTGATGTCGAAAAAACGCTGTCCAATCTGTGAAACTGCGATGGACAGTTATGTGATCGATGGTGGTCGTAAGCTACATGTCTGTGGTAATAACCCAGACTGTGCAGGTTTTGAACTTGAAGAAGGTGAGTTCAAAATCAAAGGTTATGATGGCCCAACCATTCCATGTGATAAGTGCGATGGGGAAATGCAGCTGAAGACGGGTCGTTTTGGACCTTATTTTGCTTGCTCAAGCTGTGATAACACACGTAAAGTCTTAAAAAGTGGTCAGCCTGCACCTCCGCGTGTAGACCCGATTAAGATGGAACATTTACGTTCAACTAAGCATGATGACTTTTTTGTATTACGTGATGGGGCAGCAGGTTTATTCTTGGCGGCAAGTAAGTTCCCGAAAGTACGTGAAACACGTGCACCTAAAGTTTCGGAACTTCGTAGTGTTGCCGATCAGCTTGATCCGAAGTATCAGTTTATTTTGCAAGCACCTGATGTTGACCCAGAAGGGAATCCAACTTTGGTGAAATTTAGCCGTAAGAATCAAGCGCAATATATTGGTTCTGAAACGCCTGAAGGTAAGCAAACCAAATGGTCATTGGTGTTCAATGATGGAAAGTGGGTTGAAGCTTAAGTTTTAATTGCTTAGAAATAATCAAGAAATGCTCACTTTGGTGGGCATTTTTTATATGATGCACATCTATAAATAAAAAAAGATTCTGGTTAATGTATGATTCCTATTCGCTCTGTTGTTGTATCCGCAGTTTTACTGTCAAAAATTGAGAGTGAAATTAAACTGTTATTGATGAAGCGTATTAAAGGTGATTATTGGTGCCATGTCGCAGGAAAGGTTGAAGAAAATGAGACCGCCAGCCAAGCGATACTTCGCGAAATCAAAGAAGAAACAGCCATTCAGCCTCAACGTTTATTTAGTGCAGATTACATCGAGCAGTTTTATGAGCCAAGCTTGAATGTGATTGAAATGATTCTCGCATTTGTTGGCTTCTGTGCTGAAAACCAATCTGTTCTATTGAATCATGAGCATACTGAATATCGGTGGTGCAGCTTATCTGAAGCTAAAACTTTGGCTGTATTTTCAAATCAAAGAAAATTATACGACTTTATTTGGGAAAACTTTGTATTACAACAACCTATAATACATTTAGAAATTACGTAATGTGCTGATCATTGTGATAAAAAATTATTAAAAATTGGGGATCAAAGATGTGGAAAAAACTTCGTATTTTAATCTTGCTGCTGATTTTATTGGTGGTCGCTGTGAATGCTTACAGGGATCAGAACCAAGATTGGAGTAAGCCCATTATTGTATTACTGCATCCAGTTAATGCAGATGGGCAAGGTACAACTCAGCAATATATACAGCAATTGACGCCTGCGAACTTAAAAGGGGTACAAGATTATTTAGAGCAGATGTCTGCGACATATCGCGGTCAACCGATTGCGATTTACTTCCAACTTGGGCGCGAACTCAAACAGCTACCGCCTAAAGTGCCTGAGCAGGCAAGTTTATTGGATACGGTCTTGTGGAGTTTAAAGTTCCGTTATTATGCATGGAAAAACCATCAAGGTTCAGATGGTGCACCAACTGTTACTTTGTATTTGAACTATTATGACCCAGCACTGACTAAAGAGCTGAAACACTCGACAGCTTTGCAAAAAGGTCGCATCGGTTCGGTGAATTTATTTGCATCTAACAAGCAAACCGAGCAAAACAAAGTCGTGCTTGCACATGAGCTTTTACATGCCTTTGGTGCCAGTGATAAATACGACTTAGCCACAGGACAGCCGATGTATCCTGCGGGTTATGCTTATCCAAATCAACAACCGCTGTTCCCTCAAACCAAAGCTGAATTAATGGCTGGGCACATTCCAACCTCACAAACACAGAGTAAAATGCCTGAATCGATTGATGAAACATTGGTGAATGAGATCACTGCGATTGAAATTGGGTGGAAAAAGTAACTGTGGATAATGCTGTGTTTATCCACAGCATGGATTGATTGTGTGGATAAACTCAAGCCTACAAGTTCGCTGCAAAACATGTTAAAACTAAGTGAACGAAAATCAAACTTGAGAAGAAGATGAAAACAGTTGGTAATGATTTAGTTCGCCATCAACTCCATGAAAATCGTAAATGGTATTTGGGTTTAGGGATTTTATTGGTGTTGTTTGGTTTCGTTCTTTTGGCCGCTTTGCCTTTTGCCACCTTATCTGTGGTGTTTATCTTTGGCGTGCTCATGATGATAGGTGGTGTTCTACACTTCATCGCCGCTTTTAAGATTTTTGAGGGTGGCTTCCGCTGGCTATGGGCTTTGTTTGGTGTGTTGTATTTGGTTGCGGGCTATTATGCATTTAGCACACCTGTGAAAACAGCCATTGTCTTGACCAGTGTTTTAGCGGTTTTCTTGATTATTGCTGGGGTCATTCGTATCTTTAATGCAATCTTATTTCGAGCATTCCAAGGTTGGGGCTGGACACTTTTCTCTGGTGTTTTAACTCTGCTGGCAGGCATTATGATTTTAACTACACCAGATGCTCCATTTTGGGTGTTGGGCTTATTCCTTGCTTTTGATATTTTATTCCAAGGGATTAATTATCTGACTCTGGCGGCAGCCATTAAGCAGATTCCACCAGCAAGCCAATCTGAATAAAGCATGATTAAAAAATAAAAGGGAGCCTCATGCAGGCTCCCTTTTTTTTGTGCGGTTTATATCATGTGCAAAGCTGAATGGCAGGCTTACGGATTGACGGCATATTGACTTGAAATCGCAATACGATTCCACGTGTTAATCACAATCGCGATCCATTCAATAGCAGCAACTTCTGCATCGGATAAACTTTTTACTGCTTCTTGATATGCCGAGTCGGGGAAATGTTGCTGGGCAATGAGTGTAATTTCTTCAATTAAAATCAGCGCAGCACGTTCTTTTTCGGAAAAATATCCACTTTCTTGCCATGCACTGATGAGGGCAATCCGTTCCATTGATTCACCAGCTTTTATGGCATCTTGGGTATGCATACGTACACAGAACGCACATTGGTTAATCTGTGAGGCTCTCAGTTTCAGCAAGTGTGAAAATCCAATCTCAAGACCTGCTTGTTGGATTTTTTGCATGGATAAGTTTTCGAGTTCTAACACTGTTTTATACAGTTCAGGTGCGGCTTTTCCCAAATTGATACGTTGCATACATCACCTATTTTTTAAAGAGCGTTGAGTGTTTAATGATGATTTTATCGGCTAATTGATTCGCACTTTGTTTAATTTATGCATTAAAACCAAATGAACTATGGTGGTCGTTTTGGTGACGCGTACAATAAAACTCTTCTCTGTTTAGAATTAAAAAATCATTGAGTCTATTTTAACTTTATCGAGATGTATCAAGGACAATGAAAAGAGAAAAATGCGGGCGGGAAATTTATAAATCGTGTTATTAATAAATTAAATTTTCTAAAAATGATGGATGATGAAAACTTTTATTTTAGCGCCTGATTCTTTTAAAGAAAGTATGACAGCAGAACAGGCCTGTGTGGCGATGCAGCGCGGGATTCAAAATATAATCCCTGATGCTGTATGTATACATGTACCCATGGCCGATGGCGGCGAAGGCACAGTCGATGCTTTATTAGCATCTTTAGCAGGCCAAAAAGTCGAATGTGAGCTGACAGGGCCATTGCCATCACAACGAGTTAAAACGTATTGGGGCTTATTTGATGGAGGGCAAACGGCTGTTATTGAAATGGCAAAAGCCAATGGTATTCATCTACTTGAGCCCGCACAGCGAAACCCACTCCTGACCACAACTTTGGGAACGGGGCAAATGATTCGACATGCCTTGGACGCAGGTGTGTCCAAAATTATTTTGGCACTTGGAGGCAGTGTTACCAATGATGCAGGCAGTGGCATGGCACAAGCACTTGGAATAAGGTTTTTAGATGCACAAGGGCGGGAAGTGCCCGTTGGTGGTGGCCATTTACAAGATATTGAACAGATCGATATGCAGGCTTTAGATCCGCGCTTGCAACGAGTACAAGTTTTGATTGCCTCCGATGTCACTAATCCGCTGTGTGGAGCACAGGGTGCGTCGCATGTGTTTGGCCCGCAAAAAGGGGCGAGCGCAGAGATGGTTGAGCAGTTGGATCAAAACTTGAGTCACTTTGCGGATGTGGTGGAAACACAGCTTAATCTACAGGTACGTAATATTGCGGGGGCAGGCGCCGCAGGAGGGCTAGGTTTTGGTCTAATGGCCTTTACAGGCGCTCAGCTTCAGTCTGGCGCGAAGTGGGTGATTGAGCAAACTCAACTGGCGGAGAAAATAAAGCAAGCCGATTATGTCTTTACTGGTGAAGGAAGTATTGACTTCCAAACCAAGTTTGGCAAAACGCCGTGGGCAGTGGCTCAGTTAGCCAAGCAGTTGAATAAACCAGTGATTGCTTTTGCTGGACGTGTCGGAGAGGATGTTGAGGCATTATTTGATGAAGGGTTTAGTCAAATTGTTTCGATCAATGAACCTGACTGTGATTTAGCAACAGCATTGAAAAACGCAGAGCAGAATTTGCAAAACAGCTGTGAGGACATCACTCGACTTTTGCTTTTAAATCATACTGAGCAAGCTTAATTTTAAATTTTTGAGGCAGCAAGCGGTTCGAGCATAAGGTCTTAGCCCCAGATTTGAAGGTGTATTTTAGATAGAAATGGATAATCGTTGCTGCAGCCTCATATTGATGTCATAGATTTGTTAGACTAGCAGCATCCACGAATTGATGAGTGATTATGAGTTTAGCCAGCCTAATTGATGAATTAAACCCGCAACAAAAACAAGCTGCCACGACTGAGTCGCAACACAGTCTGGTGCTCGCAGGGGCTGGCTGTGGCAAGACGAAAACCATTGTGGCACGAGCGGCGTACCTAATTGATCAAGGGATTCCTGCCAACCAAATTCAGATTTTAACCTTTACCCGTCGTTCAGCCAGCGAGATTGTGGCGCGAGTGGAGCTGGCTTTAGGTGAGCAGGCAAAAGGGTTGCGTGCTTCTACTTTTCATACTTTTTGTATGTATCTGCTGCGCCGTGTACCGAAAGCGTTTGGTTTAGAGCAGTTTTCAATTATTGATCGTGATGATCAGCTGATGATGTTCCGCCTGATTCGTGGGAAAGATGACAAGAAAAATCCCAATCAGCTGCCTAAACCGCAAGAACTCTGTGACCTATATTCTTTTGCACGAAATACGCGTCAAAAGTTGAGTGATGCCTTAGAAAAACAGCATCCTGAGCATTTGGCTTTTAAAGATCAAATGGCGGAAATCATGAAAGAGTACGAGACACGAAAACGTGCGCGTAGCTTTTTAGATTATGACGATATTTTGGCGATCGTGGCCTCAGCACTCGACCAGTCAGAAGGTTTAGCGGACTATGTGGCATCGCTCTGCAAACACATGCTGGTCGATGAAATGCAGGACACCAACCCTTTGCAGTGGGCCTTGCTTGAGCCCCTTAAAGACAAAGTGAGCCTGTTCTGCGTGGGTGATGATGCACAGTCGATTTATGGTTTCCGTGGGGCTGATTTTGAAAATATTCACCATTTTAAAGACCGTGTGCCGAATGCTCAGGTGTTTAAATTGGAGCAAAACTATCGTTCAACCCAAGAAATTTTAGACCTTTCAAATTGGCTGCTCGATCAATCTGAGATTCAATATAACAAACGCCTAGATGCTCATCGGGGTGAGGGCGTGAAGCCTCGCATGCACATTTTCCCAAATGAGTTTGATGAAGCAAAATGGATTGCGATCGACATTAAAGAGCGCCATTACTTACAAGGCAGTAAATGGTCGGATCATATGGTTTTGGTCCGTTCTAGCTTTGCAGCACGTCATATTGAGGCGGCGTGTATAGCGGCCAATGTCCCCTATCGATTTATTGGGGGCATGAAACTGCTTGAAACCGCACATGTGAAAGATTTACTGAGCTTGCTGCGCGTGATTGCCAATCCTCTAGATGATATTGCATGGATGCGTTTTCTTACCTTGTGGAATGGGGTGGGAGATGTGGGTGCAAGCCGTCTTGCTCAGCAACTTTTACTGGAGCCTGAGTTTGATTTGATCTTTGATAAATTAGAGAAATTTGGGCGAATTCCAGCTGAAACTGTGTTGATCATGAAGCAAATGACGGTACTGAAACAGGAAGTACAGGCTTGTGTCGGTTTGGGTATTCAGGCGATTGAAGCACAATTGGCAGAAAATTATAAAAAAGACTGGAACCGCCGCCAAGGTGACTTTGAGCTGGTGAAGCAATTGGCTTCTAAACATACCCAATTGAGTGAGTTTCTAGAGGAATATGTGCTTGATCCTGTGTCGATTTCTGAAATCGAACGCCAGTCCGATAGCGATGTCGTCACCCTGATTACCATTCACTCGGCCAAAGGCACAGAGCAAAAGGTCTGTTATGTCGTCAATGTCACCCCAGGGCAATATCCACATGCACGTGCCCAAGGTGATTTTAATGATGTCGAAGAAGAACGTCGGGTCTTGTATGTGGCGCTGACCCGTGCGCAGAATGAGCTGATTTTAACCAAGCAAAATTTAAGTCTATGGGCACGAGACGTGATTGATGAGCAAGGGCGCAAAGTCGAAAGTTATTTTTTGAATGATCTGACGCGAAATTTGTGTAGCATGGAAACCCATCATAAGCCTCGTCAGCAAACCGTAAAGAGTGCTTTAATTGAGCGCCAATCGATTAATTTAGATTTTGGGATTAATCTCGATTAAACTAAACAGATTACATTGTGGTATTTGTTGTGCAATGTTCAGAAAGTAGCGTAGGCGATTGCTTTTTGATGATTTTGCCTATTTTTGAAGGTTGTAAGATGAAAATTTTAGTTCGTAATTTAGAGCGTACAGTAGCTGAAGCTGAACTGCTTGAATTATTTAAGCAATATGGCACAGTTGCATCATGTAATTTAATCCTTGATGCAGCAACAGGTAAATCGAAAGGTTTTGCATTTGTTGAAATGCCACACGCACGTGAAGCGATTAAAGCTATTAAAGGGCTTAATACACTACGTCTGCATGGCACTGGTATTCGCGTCAAACAGGCGGAAGATAAGCCTGAGAAGCCAGAAGCATAAATAAAAAGGAGCAATGGATGCTCCTTTTTTATGGGATAAAATGAAAAAAATCTATCCAGCTTTATCGATTGTTGCGCCGATGGGACGACAAATCTCTCAAGGAAATAAAACCTTAGCGATCCGTTCTTGGCGACCAGAGCAATGGCCGCTCAAAGATTTGATTATTGTGGAAAATAAGTACTATTTAACCCACGAGGACGATGAAGAGTTGGGGTATGCTGTTGCTATGGTTGATGTTGAGTCGATTCACTCATGGAGAGAAGATGAGCTTGATTCGGCGATGGCATCATATTGGGAAGAGGGATATTGGGCTTGGGTACTCACAAATGTGCGTCCAATCCATATTTCGATGCCTGTCATAGCAAAAAGAAAGATTTATTTTATTGAAATAGATCATGCATAATTTTTATTATGCACTGCTGTATAGAAAGATTAATCTTAGAATTGTTATAAACGCCAAAACTTAGGAACACCCTTCATGACTCGTGTTGCCCGTTACCATGCTGATCGCACTAACCAAAAACTCTACTTTGCTCGACTTTCATGTCAACAAGCAGAACAAATTGATCATGTGCAACAAGCTCAGGCTTACCGTGAGGCTGCTGTGTTTCACTTGCATGGCGCGGTGCTTGCGTTTCTACAAGAGTTGGTCCGTTACTACCGCTTAAATGACTTTACCCCGACCTTGAAGTCCATAGAGGAGCATATGGCAGCTAAGGGCCAAGTCTCGCCTGAAGTGACTGTAATGCAACAACTCTCGAAAGAAGGTTTCATTGCCGAGTTAAAACGTACTTATCGCTTGTGTCAGTATGCGCCAGAGCCGAGTACACCTGAACCTGAGTCAGAAACTTCATCGAATCTGATCATTAAAGTCACTCAAACCCCTCAGGCATGGTTACCCGATACCAAAATTTTACGCGAGTGGCATCGAGACTTAACGGCGTTGATCGATGGCTTTCGGAATGAGATGGTTGAATTCTAAAAGCGATGACCAGCGCTTGAAGTTTGAAAATTTGTCCTTATATCAATAAGTCTAAGCGAAGCAAAGTGCAACTGCCTTTGCCACCATGTTGAACATGGAGGAAATATGTCTATAGAACAATTGAAAGAATTATTTGGAAATCAAGAAGCCATTTTAGAATTGGTTCAACTTGAAGGTGGTGAGCTCGCACTACGTAACGCAGGTTCGGAGAGTGCGCCTTTAGTCACGATCCAGTTTAATGAAGAGCTCAAAGCATTATTGGGCGACCAGACAACAGTCGTTGCTCAGCAGATGGTGCAAGCGGCTTTATACGGCTTACTTGAAAAACAAGTAGGCGAGTGGCAAGCGGAAGTGGTGGATGAAAAGCCACAGTTCTTCAGCTAAGCCGAATATGAAAAAACGCACTGAACAGTGCGTTTTTTGTATCCAGTGTTGGTTGGTTAGTGGGTGGGTGCTTGATGATGTGCAATCTGAATTTGATTTAAAATATGATTGCTCATATTTTTCGCCATTTCCTCTTTTGCAAAATAAACTTCACCAATTTGATCGCGGCGAATCACTTCGGCTTCTTCTTTGCTTTCCGCACATACTAAGACCTGAATCTCAGGATTGAGGGTTTTGGCAATATCCACGATTTTATGAATATCTAAAATATCCATCGGGGAAAGTACCAACAGGCGCGCATGTTGAATATGGGCTTGAATCAGTACACCAGGGTCTGTCGCCATGCCAGAAACAGCCGCAATGCCTTTTTCACGTAGGTTTTCTACAATTTCACGGTTTTCTTCCGCAATCACCACTTTAATGTCTTCGGCCATCAATTGTTTGGTAATACGACGGCCCACTTCACCATGCCCAACAATTACCACTTGGTCACGTAAATAGTCTTGTGAGACTTCATCAGGCAGCATTGCTAGTGGGTCACCACTACGCTCCAGTAAGCGTGCTAGATGCGAGCGCTCACGAATCCAACGTTGTACAGGCTCAATTGCGGAGAACACAAAGCTGTTTAAGGTGATGGAGATGAGTGCTCCTGCCAAAATTAGGTTTTGCCCTTCTAAGGACAAGAGTTTAAGTGAAACCCCGAGTGTGGCTAAGATGAAGGAAAACTCACCAATCTGTGCCAGTGACGCACCGACGGTGAGGGCTGTATTGATGGGATAGCGGAAAAAGAGCACTAGTGCCATAGCGGCAATGGTTTTGCCGACCATAATAATTGCAACGACTGCAAGCACATGCACCGGTTGTTCCACTAAGATGCGCGGGTCAAATAACATACCCACTGCAACAAAGAACAAAATGGCAAAAATTTCACGTAGAGGAAGAGTTTCTTCTTCGGCACGGTGGCTAAAGTCAGACTCTTTAACGACCATTCCTGCAAAGAACGCGCCCAGTGCCATGGAAACACCGAAAATTTTGTACGCGCCAAAGGCGATTGAGACCGCAGCAGCCACCACGGTTAAGGTAAACAGTTCACGTGAACCAAGGCGAGCGACAAATTGCATGATCATTGGAACAAGACGTTTCCCGATGATCAGCATAAAAGCGATGAAGCCTACAACTTTAAGTAAGGTAATGCCTAAGGTAAGCCAAATGTTGTCATCAGCACTGCCTGTAAGGGCTTCTCCACCGAGTAGAACTGCTGTTGCGGGTAAGAGTACCAGTACCAAGACCATGACCAGATCTTCAACCAAGAGCCAACCTACGGCAATTTTACCGTTGACCGAATTGAGTAGACCACGGTCTCCCAGTGCTTTGAGTAATACCACTGTACTGGCACAAGACAGGCTTAAGCCGAAGACCAAGGCAGAACCAAAACTCCACCCCCAGATCATACTGACGCCTATTCCGAGTAGAGTCGCGACAGCAATTTGTAAAATAGCACCAGGCAGTGCAATACGTCGAACTTGTAATAAGTCATTGAGGGAAAAATGCATGCCCACACCAAACATGAGGAACATGACCCCAAGTTCAGCCAATTGGTTCGCCAGATGAATGTCCGCGACAATACCAGGGGTATTGGGACTAATAATGATACCCGCAATCAGATAACCAATGAGTGGGGGAAGGCGTAAGCGTACGGCAAGATAGCCGAAAATGAGCGCAAGCCCAAAACCGACAGCAAGTAATATAATGAGATCTACGTCATGAGGCACTAAAAACTCCTTAAGCAAAAGTTAAGGGTGAAAAAGAAGCAAAGCACAAAAGGTGCCAAAAGAGATTAAAAGTTTAACAAGTCGAACGAAAAAAAAGCAAAAAAAAACGACCTAAAGCAGGTCGTTTTTTCCAAAAAACTAAAATTATTTAATTTTAGCTTCTTTGAAGATTACGTGTTGACGGATTTTTGGATCAAATTTTTTGATTTCCATTTTTTCCGGCATAGTACGTTTGTTCTTAGTTGTGGTATAGAAATAACCTGTACCAGCAGTAGAAACTAGGCGAATTTTATCACGCATGGTTCAGACTCCTTAGATCTTTTGACCTTGAGCACGTAGGTCAGCAACAACCTTCTCGATACCCAATTTGTCGATAATACGCATACCTTTTGTAGTTAGACGAAGACGTACAAAACGTTTTTCGCTTTCTAACCAGAAACGGTGGTGATGCAGGTTCGGCTCGAACCGGCGTTTGGTTTTGTTATTGGCGTGCGAGACGTTGTTGCCAACGACTGGACGCTTGCCGGTAACTTGGCAAACCTTAGACATGGTGAACTCCATTGCTAGACAGCACCGATTGTGCGCTAGTTATTAAGTAAACGGATGAAATCATTCAAGGGGCGTTTTATACCAAAAATGCGCTTAAAAGACAAGCGATTTTCATTAAAACTAGGCATGAACCCGTGCGATAGGTCATGCCTTGATCATTTAGCGAAGAAGGGTCTTTGAAATCAACTTGTGAATTGGTTTGTTAAACGGTGGGAGAATGAATTTCAAGCTATATAACTTGGGATTCGACATCACTGACCGTTCATGCGACAAACTGAAGAAACCTTCTGGACCATGATATTTCCCCATACCTGATGCACCAACGCCACCAAATGGTAAATCGTCTTGTGCGACATGGGTCAAAACCGTGTTTTGTCCGAAATGCCCTGAATGAGTACGCTGTGCGACATAATCTGCACGCGCCTGATCAAAGTCGAAGTAGTATAATGCAAGTGGACGCGGACGGCTATTAATAAACTCGATAACATCGTCTATTTGATCATATTCCATGATCGGTAGCAGTGGTCCAAAGATTTCCTCTTGCATAATACGCATGTCAGGCGTGACCCCTGTTAATAGTGTAGGGGGCACTTTGCGGGTGTCGGAGAAGGTTTCATGGGCTGGGTTGACCTCAACCACCTGCGCTCCATGCTCACGTGCATTTTCAAGATAACCTTGCAAGCGGTTGTATTGGCGGTCATTAATAATAGAGGTGTAGTCTGGATTATGCAGAATGTCAGGATACATCTCTTCTACACACTCGCGGAAGTGTTCAATGAACTCGGCAGTTTTACCTTTAGGCAAGAACATATAGTCAGGTGCCACACAGGTTTGACCTGCATTCCACAGTTTACCTGCAGCAATCCGCTGTGCAACATCCCGTAAATGAATAGAAGGATGTACTAATACTGGTGATTTTCCGCCAAGTTCGAGGATCAATGGAACGAGGTTCTCTGCCGCAGCAGACATGACGGTTTTACCGACATTGGTTGAACCTGTGAAAATCAGTTTGTCAAAAGCCAGACGACAAAAGGCATCCGAGATCGCGCCACCGCCATTGGTCACGGAAACTAATTCTTGAGGAAAGGCTTCAGAGAGCGCTTTTTCAAGAATGCGACCAAAGTTACTCGATGAACTAGAAATCTTAATCATGGCATGGTTACCTGCCGCCAAAGCACAAATTAAGGGTCCAATCGAGAGTAATAAAGGATAGTTCCATGGGGTAATAATGCCGATCACACCTAAAGGTTGATATTGCACCCATGCTTTAGCCGGCTGGTGAATGATGGAAACGTGACGTTTCGAGGGTTTCATCCACGTGGTTAAATGCTTGCTATAATATTTGATGTGTTCAAGGCAGGTGAGCAATTCCCCAATTTTGGTTTCACTGGTGGAACGGTTGCCATAGTCTTGATTAATTGCCTCTGCAAATTGATCTTGATACTTAACTAAGATACGCTTAAGTCGTGCCAAACGGTCAATACGCTCTTTTGCGGTTGGCAATGGATAACGTAAATAAGCGTGCTTTTGCTGTTCAAGCACATCATGTAGGTGCTGAATATCATAAGAATGTGGTGTCAATGAAGTTGTTTTTGTTTGACTGTTCATGCCGCACTACCATTTCAAATTTCAATTTATGTTTAATTTTTAGAGTAATTGCTCTAATTAGTCAAGTTACTTTATGTGTTAGTCTTCTAATGCACTGAATGAATGGTTATTTTAGGATGTCTCAAACTAAAACGTTGAAAACCAAAGAACGTATTTTGCAACTCAGTTTGCAGCTTTTTAACGAGCGTGGAGAACGTTCTGTTACGACCAATCATATTGCCGCTGAATTGAATATGAGTCCGGGCAATTTGTATTATCACTTTCGCAATAAAAGTGAAATTATCAAAGAGCTCATGGAACAGTATCAGAAAGAAACGCTGGACATGCTGGCACTGCCGGATGATCGTGTTTTGGATGTGAATGATAAAATTAGTTATTTCCAAGTGTTAAGCAACCAATTGTGGGCCTATCGCTTTTTACATCGTGATGTTTATCATTTAGTTGAAAATAACGAAGATTTTAGAAAAATGTATCCACGTTTTGCTGGACAGGTGATGCAACAAGGGCAAAAAATTTATCAGGCCTTTGTTGATGCTGGTTTAATGCAAATGACACCTTCTGAAATAGAGGCCTTGGTGATTAACTTGTGGATTGTCCTCACCAACTGGACTAACTTTTTGTATATGTCTGGGCATATCAGTGATTCAAATCATCTTGAAGAGAAATGGGTTTGGCAAGCGTTGCGCCAAATGGTGTTCTTAGAAGGAGCGTATTTGCGCGGTGAAAGCCGTGAAACATATGAGCGATTATTGGAAAGTTTTGGCCCGTCAGAACTTTTCGCGAGTCTTTCACATATGAAAAATAATTGAAGCCGAAAAACAAGCTATTTAGAAAGCGCATGAAACGCGGTAGAATACTCGGCTTATTTTGATTAGGTGTAACAAGAACCAACATGAACATGACAACTGCTAACACAGCACGTTTACTGATTACTTGTGAAGATAAGCCAGGGATCGTGCAAGCTGTATCGAGCTTTTTGTATCATCAAGGCGCGAATATTACTGCGCTTGATCAATACGCGACTGAAGCTCAGGGCGGACGTTACTTTATGCGTGTTGAGTTTGAACTGGACAATTTACAGTCTCGTAAAGAAAGCATTACTCAAACTTTTGCTGCAAATGTAGCAGAGCGTTATGAAATGCAATGGCGTTTGGCGCTGGTCAGCGATGTGAAAAAAGTCGGGATTTTGGTGTCTAAAGTAGACCACGCCTTACTTGAGCTCTTATGGCGTCATGCGCGTGGTGGTTTGCCGTGCGAAATTACCAAAGTGATTTCTAACCACGAAACTTTACGTGAAGCGGTTGAGAACTTTGGCATTCCGTTTGAAGTTGTCCCTGTAACGAAGGACAACAAACGCGAAGCTTATGCTGAAATTGATGAATTAATGCAAGGCAATGATTTATTGGTACTTGCGCGTTATATGCAAATTCTAGATGAAGCATTTGTCGAAAAGTGGGAAATGAAAGTGATCAACATTCACCATTCATTTCTACCTGCTTTTGTTGGTGCAAACCCATACAAGCAAGCGCATGAAAAAGGTGTAAAACTTATTGGCGCAACCGCGCACTATGTCACTGCGGATCTGGATCAAGGTCCGATCATTGAGCAAGATGTAGAGCGTGTGAACCATGACTTTACGGTTGATCAATTACGTGAATTGGGTCAGGATGTTGAACGTAATGTCTTGGCACGTGCAGTGAAGTGGCACTTAGAAGACCGTATTATTGTTGATGGTAACAAAACAGTCGTTTTCCAATAAAAAATGGGTTGCAAGCACGATTTAAAAAGGCATACATTAAGTATGCCTTTTTTGTTTGGGTATGATTAGAAAAAACCATAAAAAGTGACAAATTAATAGTTGCAAATGAAAACACTTCTCATTTATCATTGCGCTACTTTATTGTACTAACCGATAAGCGTTATAGTGGAAACCAACCCAGTGGCCACTCCGCTTAAATTAGGTCACCGATTTTAATGAGTTCAACAGTTATTTCTCCTATGCAGACTCCCAACCCGATGAAAAAGAAAGTTCTTGCTGCTTTGATCGCGGTTGTCGTGGGCCATATGGGCGTATTGTGGGCAGTGAACCACATGAAAGCTCCTGAACTCAAACCGATTGAAAAAGAACCCTTGAAGGTTCGCTTCGTTAAAATTCAAGAACCACCAAAACCGCTACCGCCTAAGCCGAAGGAAGAACCGAAAAAGGAACCGACTAAGCCGAAGGAAGTGAAGATTGTGGAAAAACCACAACCGACCCCACCGAAAAAGGTAGAAAAGGTTCAACAAGTTAAAAAAGCAGAAGTGGTTAAACCGGTTGTTAAACCAACCGAAACCCCAGTAAAACCGACAGTCACCACGACGATTACAGAGAAAAAAGTCGAAAAGCCTGTCGAGAAACAAGAACAAGCGAAACCTGTCACTCAAGCTGCACCAGCTGATACTTCACCTAAGTCGGTGTCGATTGGTGGTTCAGGTGTGCAATGGAGTCGCTCTCCAAAACCAGTTTATAGTAATCAAGATTTACAAGGTGAAAACCGTCGAGTCGTTGTGCTGATTGAGGCGAATGAAAAAGGGGCGATTGTGAATGCCCGTATTACGCGCTCAAGTGGTGTGCCTGCTTTAGATGAAAAGATTTTAAGAGCTGTCAAAGGCGCTAAATTTAAACCTTATAAAGAAAATGGTGTGGCTTATCCAATTCGGGCTGAGCAACCATTTGATTTAGAATTGAATACAAAACGCTAACTTTATCAGGAGTTCGAGTATGAACTTTTCAGTTTATTGGCAACATGCTGATGCAGTCAGTAAAACACTGTATTTCATCTTGTTGGCAATGTCGATTGCAACGTGGACCATCTTTGTTTTACGTATCATGGGTACACGTCAATTGAAACAACAAGCTTATGCTCAACTTTCGCAAGCTTTAGCTAAGTTAAAATCAAAGTTTGCTGTATTGAACTTTGAACAACGTAAAGCCGTTGCAGAACAAGCACTCCTTCGTCAAATTTCTGCTGAAAAAGCGAATGCTGAGAAAGGTGTTTCAGTTCTAGGTACGATTGCATCGCTTGCACCGTTCGTGGGTTTGTTCGGTACAGTATGGGGGATTTTCCATGCCCTTGTTGCTGTTGGCAAAAGTGGTCAAGCGGGCTTAGCGCAAGTTGCAACTCCTGTAGGTGAAGCACTGATCATGACGGGTTTAGGTTTGGCTGTCGCGATTCCTGCGGTGTTAGCGTATAACATCTGTGCGCGTGTAAACCGTACTCTGGCACATGAGCTTCAAGACCAAGCACACGGCTTGCTCATTGATACCATGTTGCAACAAGACTCAGCACCTGCGGCAGTAGAAAGTAAAGCGACTCAACAAGGTTTAGTTGGAGGTCAAGCTTAATGGCTTTTCAATTGGGTGACGATAACGATGCTGGCATGAATGAGATGAACCTCATTCCGCTGATCGATATTATGCTGGTTTTGATGATCATCTTCTTGGTGACAGCGACCGTTGCCAACCCATCAATTCCATTAACTTTACCAAAAACGACAGCTGATATTGTAGATCCTCCACCTAAAGCCATTACGGTGAGCATTAATGCAAAAGGCGAAGTGGCTTGGGATAATCAAGTGATTAGCTTGGAAGAACTACAAACGCGTTTTAATGAAGCGGGTGAGTTGGAAACCAAGCCAACGGTTCAACTTCGTGCAGATAAAGAATCTCGTTACGACATGGTGGCACAAGTCATGTCTCGTGCGAGTGAAGCTGGACTGGCGGATATTGCTTTCGTCAGCGATAACTAAGCTGATGTTAAAAAAAGCGACTCTTGAAGTCGCTTTTTTTATTGTGAATTATTGAGTTATTTACTGTCTTTCAATAAAGCCTGAAACTTAGAGCGCAGTTTCATCAGTTTTGGCGGAATGGCAAAGTTGCAATAGCCTTGAGATGGGTTACGAGCGTAAAAGTTTTGGTGATAGTCTTCAGCCGAATAGAACATCGGTACAGGACTTAGTTCGGTCACAATCTCGAGACCTTCTGCCTTTAAGTCGTTAATCGCTTGCTCAGCATCAGCACGCTGCGCATCATTAAAATAGTAAATGACTGAACGATACTGGGTGCCGACATCATTGCCTTGACGGTTGAGTGTCGTAGGATCATGAGTGGCAAAAAACACATCGAGTAGCTGAGCATAGCTGATTTGAGTTTCATCAAAATCAATTAAAATAACTTCGGCGTGGTTGGTATCGCCACGACAAATATCTTCATACGTCGGGTTGTCGGTGTCTCCACCTGCATAACCACTGGTCACTTTATGTATGCCCTGAAGCTCTAAATAAACCGCTTCTACACACCAAAAACATCCACCACCAAAGAGTGCTTGTTGCATTTTAAAATCCTAATTGTGTTTATATCTGTTTATATAAGGGCAGATTGGTTCAGTACAATGTTGTCTGTTACAGATTAAAAAAGCCTGTGATTACAGGCTTTTTATAGAAATAATTTAACGTGGTTGAATGGCAGAGCCAAACTGTAGCAGCAAGTTACCATGTCGATCGAGTAGTTTCAGAGTTTTACCAAACACTTGGTAATGTGTCACTTTTGCCAGCGCTTCTTGGAACTGTTGCGGAACAGCACTGTTATTGATACAGGCCATTCGGGTGGTTGCGAGCTGGCTCAAGGTGAGCGTATCGCGTCCGACGGTATAGCTGCCCATAATGCGGTTACAGCCATCTGCACCACTGATGCGGTTATCAGCTGAAAACTGAAGGCTTGGAATATTACGTTCATTGGGTGCTGTTTTAATTTCGGTATTGCCAATTTGCGTCAAAATCCAAGTCCGTTGCTGAAGCTGTTGAATGTTGGTCATTTCAATGGTGTCGGATGGCGGTGGTGTCGTTTGGCAGCCAGTCATGATTAAGCTACTCGCTAAAAGACTGCTTGCAATCAGTTTTTTTAACATGGGATCAGACTCTTATTGTGATGTATCGTCTGAACTATCAAAGCAAATTTTGTCCTTGATTGCCAGTTTTAACTTGCAGCTTTTCGTTGCAGACTTTAGCGAGTTTGGTCAACGGGTAAACCCTGACGAATGAGCTGTGAATACTCACGACTGGTTAAAGCTGTTTCTTTGCTTACACGTGGGTTGATATAGGCTTTTTGATACCAAGTTTTCATATCCCACTGTGGGCTAATCGCGCCTAAATCATACAAATAATTCGGCAAATAACCTGAAGCTAAAATACGGTAGTCAGTCGGTAAAGCGTCATGTGAAACGGCTTGAACCATATCAAACACCAAGGTGGTGCAATTACTGGTGAGGGTGTTATACCACTTAGGGTGCTTGGCGAGCTCGTCTGCCTTATGTAAATACTCTACAAACAGTGCTTTACTTTCAGCCTGTCCGAGGCGAACAGGAAAGAAATAGACTTGTTCATGACGAATATTACTGCGGGTATACACAATATCATGTTCGTCTGAGGCCACTAAACTCAGCTCATATTTTCTGAAAAAACCACCAATCGCTGAAAACTCTTCATTTTTCTCTTTGCGTATTTCAATGGAAAAGGTCAGTGGTGCAGTATTGGCAAAATCAAAACTGACCAAGGTATGTGCGATTTGCGGTCCCATCCAGTATGAGGTAATGATATTGACCCCAGTGATTTGATTTAGATCGAAAGAGCGGGTATCCCAATGTTCAGTATAGGAGCCGTCAGGGTGCCATGTGAAATTGCGGACATTATGAAGGGTGACATGGTCGCCTTGTTTTTCATAATGCAAGATTTTTGCTACTTCAGGTTGCCAGTCGCGGTCTTGGCGTGCGTCTAAGCTAAAATACCAAGACAACGCCAGTAAAAAGCCAAGGAGATAAAGAGCGATATCGAGGCGACGACCAAAAAAGCTTTGGGTGATATAGATGCCTGAAATGCTGAGCGCAAAAGCAATCCAGATCCCAATAAAAATACGGCTGACCAACCAACCCCAAGGCGCTTGAATCCACAATGCAAAACACAGCCAAATTGAACTGAACAAGACAAAAATACTAAACAGGATGTGGAGTAATCCAAAGCCCAGTGTCCGCCAAAATTCTATTTTGATCATGTTATGCATCGTGCTTTTAGCAAAAAGAATATGCTTTATTTTTGATAGGTTGCGAACTCAAAAGCAATTCCAGTTTTGTCATCAATATGTTGTTCTGACGCCACTTTTTTGAATGCTGCTGGAATAGCAGGGTAATGCGCATCACCTTGCACATCGAGTTCAACATGCGTGAGTTCTAAACGGTCCGCAATATCGATGGTCTGTTTAAAAATTTCACCGCCACCAATGATAAAAATACTGTCAGGTTTTTCTGAAGCTTGAACATCGGCAACAGCTTGCGCTAAAGCTTCTTCGATGCTGTAAGCCACCTTTGTACCGTCAAAAGTCCAAGAAGTGTCGCGAGTAATGACCCAATTGACACGCTTGGGTAAAGTACGGCCCATCGATTCCAGCGTTTTACGGCCCATAATGACCACACCACCTTGGGTGATGGCTTTGAAGTGTTTTAGATCGGCTGAAATATGCCAAGGTAGGTCATTGCCTTTACCTATACAGCGTTGCTGATCCATTGCGACTACATGTACAACTTCTAAGTTTTGAAAGGCCATAACGCGCTCAAATGTTGGGTCATATTTCTTACTCTTCCTCAAGGAGAGGAAGAATATCTATTAGTAAACCTTAATCCCGCTGATTCAATGCGAGATTGAATTGGACTTGATCTACTTTAAACAGCAACAGGTGCTTTAATCCCGGGATGTGATTCATAACCCACGATTTCGATATCTTCAAATTTAAAGTCGAAAATATCTTTAACCGCTGGATTGAGTTTCAGTTGGCACAGCCCTAAAGGTTCACGGCTTAACTGAAGCTTTGCTTGCTCAAAATGGTTGGCATATAAATGCGTATCACCACCCGTCCAGACAAAGTCACCCACGCCTAAACCGCAGACTTGCGCGATCATATGGGTGAGTAGCGCATAACTGGCAATATTAAAAGGCACACCTAAAAATACATCGGCACTGCGTTGATAGAGCTGACAAGACAGTTTGCCGTTATGAACAAAGAACTGGAAGAGGGTGTGGCACGGAGGAAGAGCAACCTGCCCCGCTTCTTGTGGATTCCAACCCGATACAATCAGACGGCGTGAGTTTGGATTGGTTTTAATTTCATTGACTAACCACGCAATTTGGTCAAAACCATCTTTTTCATACAAACCGTCGGCTTTTTTGGTTGCACCGAAATTACGCCATTGATGTCCATACACAGGCCCCAGTTCACCTTCTGGGCGACCAAAACGTGCAGTTTGTTCTGCGGTTGACCATTCATCCCAAATACTGACTTTGTTGTCCTGTAAATATTGCACATTGGTATCGCCTTTTAAGAACCACAACAGTTCAATCACGATCGAACGAAAGTGTACTTTTTTAGTGGTTAATAAAGGGAAGCCTTGAGAAAGATCAAAGCGCATTTGATGACCAAATACCGAGCGCGTACCTGTACCAGTACGGTCGCCTTTATCACCGCCGTGATCGAGGATGTGTTGTAGCAGGTCTAAATACGTTTTCATAAAACTCTCAAATAAACACTTCGGGGGAACAGACCTCTTAATAGAGGTGCCTGTACTTTCCACTCTAAATTATAAAATCTGCGGATGATTATACTGAATTGTGCCTTATTGCGCACCCGAGATTAGTAAGTCAGGCGAGATGATTAATCATATAAAAATTATGTGAAAGCTATTACAGAGAACCAGGTTAAAGTGGTTTTGTACAGGATTTAAACTGAAATAATTGAGTTGAATTGGATCTAAATAAGCAGCCGTTTAGATGGGCAATCCATTCCATATTTAAGGACTTCGTTAGCCGATGGTGAAACATTTGAGCTTAAGCCGAAAAAGGACTTAGGTAAGGGGTAAATTTTTTTAGTTAATTTAAGTTTAAAAAAGTACAGAGAAAAGAAAACTTTAGAAAGGTTGTGTTTTATTTTGAAAAAAAATATTACATTTACGACATGAAAGTTCAATGCTGAGCGGTTAGTATTTCGAACTCGAAAAGTTGCACACCCCTAATGATTGGGAGGAGAGTTGGTTTTAGTATGCCTTATGATCAAAACGTAAATATGAATGACGTCTATGCGCCTGCGCAAACCAATATCATAATACGTTCTCAGTCAGAGCGAAATGTTACCGCTTCGGATATTTTAAGCTCGAAGCAGGCACGAGAAAGGGCTATTAGTAACCATCAGCGTGTGGATATTGAAAAATTTACAGGCTTTTTAAGAAATATTACCCGTCAAACCAGTACCCAAAAATGTGCTAAAAGTATTCGCATTGGCTTAGAGTCTGCGGGTGCACGCTTCAAGAGTCATCCTGTGGCGGCAGCAGATTGGGGTAAGACCTTAACCAGCATTGGTTATCGTAAAATCAACTTATCTTTTGATCAGCCTAAAAAAGGCGATATTTATATTATCGACCGTACTGCAAAAAACCGTTATGGACATATTGCCGCTTATTCAGGCAATGGCTGGGTTTCTGATTTTAAACAAAGTGGTTATGCAGTTTACCGTAACCAAAATGTGAACTACAGCTATTATCGAATGGATTAAGCAGATGTTGACGGGATGTAGAGCAACTCCGCATCCCGATTAAACTCTTTTTTCACGTTGTGCGTGAATCGATACTAAAAATAAACCAATCCCACTAAAGCCGATACACTGAAGCGCCAGCGCAATTTTATCTTGCGCGGGTAGATAGCCGAGCAAACAAATCAGGGCAATTAGGGGTAGAAAAACCACCAAACGCGAAAAGCCTTCCCGATACGGATTGTCCTGAGCAATCTTCAATTGCACACCACGTAGCAGATGCATTGCAATGCCAATCATTAGACTCAAACCAATAAAAATTGCGCCAAGCTGTTGAACTTGTGCTGCGATAACAATCATCACGCAAGTTGCAATACAAATGATGAGTTTAATTTCACGGCTACAGCGTTCCGAATACCAAAAGCTCAACATGGTTTATTTGGACTCAGGCTGAGTATTGCTATGCAAAAGGGATAGGGGGGAAAATAGGCAAATCCCCAGCGCCATAAAACCAATCCCTTGTGCACCTGGAATCAACAGTTCACCATCTTTAATATTCATAAAAATCAGCGCCAAGAGTAGGGCAATCGGAATCCAAGTCAGTAGACGATACAGAAAACCTGTAGGATTTTTGGCCGCAAAATGAGTTTTGCAGTAACGACAAATCAGAAAAACAATCCCCGTACCCAAGAACATTAAAATGGCATTGAGGCTTAGGGGTTCCATCCAATACAACACACCTGTTACAACAGCAATTGCGATAAAAATAAGTAATTTTTTAAGAATAGAAATTGAGGGATTAAACCAAAATTCGAGCATGGGAGTGATGTATTTAAAAACCAAACATATGTCACTTTAGCATAATTTGGCCCTAAAAAAGGGGGCAATGATGCCCCCAATATTTAATCCGTTCATCGGATTAGCCATTATTCTTTTGTGGGCCCCAATCATAGATTTTCTTTTGATAGGCATACCATATCATCCATGCGCCGACCAGAATCATTGGTAGACTGAGGAATTGGCCTTTACTCATCCATGCGATGAACAGCTGTCCGTTGTCAGGTTCACGGAAGAACTCGACGATGAAGCGGGCCATACCATAACCGATCAGGAATAACGCTGAAACCGCCATACGAGGACGTGGCTTTGAACTGAACCACCACAGTATGATGAATAACAATAACCCTTCAAAAAAGGCCTGATAGAGCTGAGAAGGATGGCGAATTAGCTGTAGCGGGTCGGTTGGGAAAATCATACCCAGTGCAAAGTTTGGATCTGCAACAGGGCGACCATAAAGCTCTCCACCAATAAAGTTACCAATACGACCAAACATGAGCCCTGTAGGGACACATGGCGCAATAAAGTCGAGGGTTTGGAACCAAGTCATTTTGTATTTCTTACACCAGAACAGCATGGCAAGCATTACACCCAAGAAGCCGCCGTGGAAACTCATGCCGCCTGTCCAGACTTGGAACAGCCAAATTGGGTTGGCAAGGAATTGCTCAAAGCCATAAAAGAAGACGTAACCGACACGACCACCAATAACCACACCTAGAGCGCCATAAAAGATCAAATCGGAGACCATATCAGGTGTCCAACCACGTTCTTTCGCGCGGTAGCTTGCAAGTCCCCAAGCAAACAAAAAGGCCAATAAATACATCAGTCCGTACCAATGGACTTGTAAAGGGCCAAGTGCTATTGCAACGGGGTCAATATTTGGATAGGTCAGCATGCATATTCCTAGTCATTATGTTTTGAACAGATTTTAGCTGAAAGAGATGAAAAATGTTGTACATTCAATGTGTAAAGATGATGAGTATCGTTTATGTGTATTGTGGCAATAGCATGGCAGGTCTTGGATGAGATGCCATTGTGTTTGATTTCAAATCGAGATGAGTTCTATCAGCGCCCTTCGAGCCATTTAAAGCAATGGGAAAATAGCCCGATTATTGCAGGGCAAGATTTGCAGTCTGGCGGCACATGGATGGGGATAACGCCAACAGGATGTTGGGCAGTTTTAACTAACTTTCGCGATGGAAAGGATCAAACCAGCTATCCAACGTCTCGTGGACATTTGATTCAATCCTTTTTGGAGTCTGAACAAACCCCGATTCGTTTTGCACAAGCTTTAGAGAAAACACAATGCGACTATGCGGGCTTTAATCTTTTTATGGGGGATCGGCATCAGGCGGTCTACATGAGCAATCGAGGTGAAGCACCACAGGTTCTTCCGAAAGGCGTGTATGTGGTGTCGAATGGTTTGATGACTGAACATTGGGAAAAAACCAAACATTTACGTAAGCGCTTTACCCAAGAGTTCTTACCGATGTTGCAACAATCCCATATCTTACAAAGTGATTTAGAGACAACGGCTTGGGATATTTTGGAGGATGAACGCAAGATTATTTCAGACCTGTTGCCACAAACTGGCATTAGTCTGGATATGGAAGAGTTATTATCTTCGATTTTTATTCAAAGTCCTATTTATGGGACACGCTGTTCTAACTTCCTGCGCATGACCCATGAACAATGGTCTTGGCTGGAAAAGCAGCAGCAGGGTGAGTTCAAAGGAAAAATCACGGAACAGGCGGTATTCTTTAAACCATAAAAAATGCCGACATGAGGTCGGCATTTGCTGTGTTTTTGCTTAACCTGCGATCAAACCGCCATCATTACGTGTAATGACCACGGTTGCCGAACGTGGACGCGCAGTTTGGTTCGTACGATCGGTTTGGCTTGCAGGCCAGTGGCTGGTTGGTGCATCGTAGCTCTTAGAGTCTTCACCCGGATGTTGCACATTAATGAAAATGGCTTTGTGGTCAGGCGTCATGGTTACCCCCGTGATTTCACATTCAGCAGGGCCTGTGAGGAAACGACGTAAGTTTTCATCTGTAACTTTTGCACCCACAATAGTTGCTTGTTCATTTGGAGCAGTTGCAGCACCGCCATCACCCACTTGACCCGGTAAGGCTGCAAGCATCATACAGTTAGTTGTGTCGGTATACGCGCCATCATCGGTTTGAATCCACAGCACGCCCCGTGGGTCAAACCACATCCCATCTGGTGATGACAGGTCGTTGTTATCATTTAAACCTGAGAGGTTAATGTTTTCCGCCATCGCAGCTTCAGCACCAAATAAGTAAATATCCCATTCAAAGGTCTCTGCCGCTGAGTTTTCTTCTTTGAAGCGAATGATATGACCGTTGACATTGCCTTTACCGCCTTCTGGGTCGCTATAGTTACGTGGATTCGCTGCATCGGTTGTATATGCTGTACCACGGTTTGAGTTGTTGGTCAGCGTAACATAAACTTCCCCATTTTCTGGGTTAACTGCGACCCATTCTGGACGGTCCATCTTGGTTGCTTTAACCGTGTCACCTGCTAAGCGTGCAAAGGTCAGGACTTCTGCTTGAGAGCTAAATGGGTAAATGCTGTTTTGTTCATTTAGGCCATTTTGTCCATAAGCCAATTCGACCCATTGTCCTGTACCGTCATCATTAAATTGAGCCACATAGAACTTGCCATTGTTCATGTATTTGTCACCTGCTCGGTAACCTGTGTTAATGTCTTTCGGGTCCCAAGTTGCATCCGAGACAAATTTATAAATGTATTCGCCACGAGAGTCATCCCCCATGTAGAAGGCAAACGGTTGGCCTTCAATTGCACGGCTTGCACGACAGTCTTCATGTGCGAAACGTCCTAGTGCAGTACGTTTTACAGGGTTTTGACCTGCGTTAAACGGGTCAATTTCTACAATCCAACCAAAGGTGTTTGGCCCATTACGGAAGTCTTGTGTAGCAGTTGCTCCTTTAATAGTTGCATCCCAACGGTCATATAGATCTTGCGACTCAGCTTCGCCAATTGCGGTTTCCCAAGCATAACGTGAGTTCGTATCCAAATAAACGGTACGATTTTGCTCATCTTTATTTGGGATTTTATTTCCTGCTGGATCAAGGAGGTAAATAATTTGTCCTTTTTCATTCTTCTTCGGGGTGCCATCTGCATTTTTCTCATAAAGATAATCAATACTTAAGCCCAAGCCATAACGTTTTAATGCGATTTTTTCTTTCTCTGAGCGGCCTGCATATTCATCTGCACCAGCGCGTTTAAAGTATCCAATAAAGTTCTCTTCAGTGGTTAAATAAGTGCCCCATGGGGTGTAACCATTGCCACAGTTATTATGCGTACCACGCGTTTTCGTCCCGACAGGTGAGTATTGGGTCGCAAGTAAAGTAGTGTTGGCAACAGGGCCGTTAAAGTCCATCACCGTGGATGCTGTGATGCGGCGGTTAAATAACGAGTTTTGTATAATTTCAACTTTTTGATTGGTGTTGTCTTTCTTGATATGAACGACAGAAACCCCATGTGCGTTGACTTCGCGAATCACTTCATCCTCAGGGCGACGGCCATTCGGTTTGGTGGGGCCTTGTGGGTGTAAGAAGGTTTGGTTGATATATTCATGATTCATCACCAACAAGCCTTGTTCAGATGCGGTAGCGTCAAATTGACCCTTTGCAGTATCTAATCCAAAAAAGCTCATCCCATCATGGCAGTCACCTGAACGGAACTGAAAGCTTGGGCCTGAAGGTACATTGTTGTCTTCCCATGCCCCAAATGCAGGATGAATCGAGTCGCCCATTGCATAAAGTACAGAGGCAGTATAGCCTTCAGGAACCGTCACCCAATCATCTAAGTTTTTTTCAACAGGGCTAAAGGTAAGCTTTTCTGGTCGCGTATTGGGGTCGGTTGGTGTGGTGTTACCACCTGATGAGTTTGAATTGTCATCATCGTCTCCACACGCGGTTAAGCTTGAAGCTAAAGCCAATGCAGCAGCCCCACTAGCCGTTTTTTTAATTAAGTTACGACGTGAGATCCGTTTTTCTAGAATGTCTCGAAAATGGACGTTGCTTGAGTCATTATTATCCAGTTCTTGGTCTTCATGGTAAGGCGTTTGATAGGTCATGTTTATTCCTAGCGTTTTTGCTTGGTCGTTTTTAGAAAGTTACACACAAAGTAAAGATGCAATATGACAAGGTGGTGAAGCTTATATGTCAAAAACATGAAATGATCAGTAGTACATCTAGCCATAAAAAAAGCAGGCATTTTTGCCTGCTCATTGTTTAAACTCGGGGGGAGTTTAAGCTTCAGCCGCGCGCTTTTTTTCAATCAGTTTTCCAAAAAAGAGACCAATCTCAAATAAAAGCCACATCGGTATCGCGAGCATAATCATCGAAAGAGCATCAGGTGGGGTCACAAACATTGCAACAAAAAAACAGCCGACAATAATGAATTTTCGTTTTTCAACCAATTGTTGTGTGCTCACCACCCCAATCAAGATGAGTATCAAGGTAACAATAGGAATTTCAAATGTTAAGCCAAAAACCAAAAACAGTTTTAGACAGAAGCTGAGATAGCTGTTGATGTCTGTCATTGGGGCCACAGTGTCAGGAGAAACACTGATAAAAAAGTGCAAAATGGATGGCAGCGCAATGAAATAAGCAAAAGCTACACCTGCATAAAACAAAGCAATACTACCAATCAAAAGAGGTGTTGCGAGTGATTTTTCTTTTTCGTATAGCGCAGGTTTTACAAAAGCCCAAAGCTGATAAATGATAAAAGGCATGGCCAGCATGAGAGCCACAAAAAAGTTTAGTTTAAATGGCGCCATAAAGGTGGCAGTAACATCCGTTGCAATCATAGATGAGCTAACTGGAAGTTGTGCTCGTAAGGGTTCAGATAGCATTTGGTAGCTATGATTGGCAAAAGGCAATAAACAAAAAAACAAAATGAGAATTAAACCGACGATTTTAAATAAATGACCTCTTAAGATGATCAAGTGCTTAGTAATCGGCATTTCTTCAAGCAGCAGTTGCTCTGAGTCTTGAGTCACTACAGGGCTTAAGTTGCTAGATTTCATACGGCCTCCCGCATCGGTTTAAAGCGATTTTGAACACAGCCTAAATAAGGTGCCGAATCTACAGATGACTTTTGTTTCATAGGCTGAAGTGTCAGTAAGATAGGCGCTTTTTGATCTACATACTGATAAGTATGGGAGATATTTTTATTATCGAGTGTGGCAGTTTCTTGGTGTTTTTCATTTGCCAAAATATTTTGTTGTTGTATGTGTTGCATCTGAGCTTGCATCTTTTGTTCAAGCTCCTGAATTCGCTTCATTTCATTTTGCATTTGTTCACGTAATTCAGACATCCGTAGCTCACGGTCAATGTCATTTTGTACATTACTGACCATGCGTTTGACTTTGCCATACCACTTGCCTGCAAAGCGCGCCGCTTCAGGTAATTTCTCTGGTCCAAGAACCAATAGTGCGATAATGCCAAACACCAAAAGCTCTGTCATGCCGATATTGAGCATCGCAAAACTCCAATGACTTAATGTTTGACGGTTGAGTTGCTTGTGTTGCTATTTTGATGTTCTAAGGTGCGTGGTTCATTGAGTTGAGCTGCTTCAGCGTCCTCATCACGGATTGATTTTTTAAAGTCTTTCACGGCACCACCGACATCTTTGCCTAAGTTCTTAAGTTTGGCTGTACCAAAAAGAAGAATAACCACAATTGCAAAAATTAGTACGTGCCAAATTGATAGTCCCGCCATGGGTAGATCCTCATCATTTTTCGTTTTCCCTATATCAACAGGCTTGTGTGACATTGCGGTGACGATGATATTTCAATTTCAAGACAAAACGATCGCTTCGCACTGATTTTGAGGAAAAGCAGTGTTATGATGATTAGGTGAAATTTCAAGGATATTGAAGTGACGTTGCTGCTCCCTCTGTTGGCCTTTCTTAGTGGTTTATTCCTTGCATCTACCCCATTGGCAACACGGTTGAAAACAGGATTTTCAAGTCTATTAGCGCGTTGTTTTATTCCGATTGTTATTGTCTACAACATGGTGTTTTATCAGGCTGGTAGCTTTAGTTTGATGTTATTCAGTTTTGTCGTGGCAGTGCTCTTATTTTACTTTTTCTTATACTTTTCAAAGAATAAATTAAGCGCCCTATGCTTTAGTTATGTCAATATGGCATGGCTAGGCTTTCCTTTTGCGATAGCGTTGTTTGGCACAGAAATTAGTCCAGCAATGGTGGCGCTATACATCGGTGGTTCTATTTTTGGCAATCTCTGGGCGGTGACGGCTGTGAGCCAAACACCGTTAGCTTTTTCGTTTATTTTAAAAAAAGTGCTCTGTGCTCCACCCATGATTGCTTTGATGCTGGCCGTTATTTTTCGTTTCGTTGGGGTACAACATTGGTCACAGCATGATCTGATTGATGTGGTTTATAGTGCAGCCAAATTTGGTATGAGTTTCTCTGGCATGTGTGTATTGGGCATGTGGTTGAGGCACACCAAAGTTGAAAAAGCGGACTTGTGGCAAAGTAGTCGGACAGCTTTGTTAAAATTGGTATGTGGCGTGGTGCTGTGTGGGCTGAGTTATCGTTATCTTGCTATTCCTAATATTGAACAATATATTGGGGTCATGTTCTTATTGTTCTGTTTACCGCCAGCAGCCAATATTGTGGCTTTGGAAACGCATTATCAAGGTACAGGCACGTCGGCAAAATACATTGCTTCAGGTACGATCATCAGCTGTGCCGTGGTGAGTATTTATGGTTTATTGCTGCATGTATTTGCTGTGATCTAAGCACTCACTTTTAGCTGGAAATGCAAGTGCTGCGCAACGGTGATAGGGAGATATAGAGAATCTTTCGCCACCGTCCTCCCCGAGGGGAGAAGGGCAACATTACTCAGCTTAGTTTTTATTGTTCTAAACTGGCTTTAAACAGTTGCATCGCCTGACCACGATGGCTGATTTTATTTTTTTCTTCTTTGCTCATTTCTGCACTTGAAAGCCCTAACTCGGGTAACCAGAACAGTGGGTCATAACCAAAACCATTTTCACCACGTGCAGCCTCTAGTACTTCACCTTTCCAAATGCCTTGGAAAATTTGTGGAAGAGGATCATCAGCATGTTGTACTAACGCTAAAACGCATACAAACATGCCTTCAATCGCTTGACCGTCTTTACGCAGTGGCTTGAGTTCAGCTAATAATTTTTGATTATTGGCAGCATCATCGCCGTGTTCGCCTGCATAACGTGCAGAGTAAATCCCCGGTGCACCATCTAAAATAGGGATGCAAATGCCGGAGTCATCTGCAATGGCTGGTTTTCCTGAAATTTTAGAAGCATGACGTGCTTTAATAATCGCATTTTCGACAAAGCTCAAACCATCTTCAATGGCATCTTCAATATTCAATTTACCTTGAGCAATCACTTCAACAGGTAAGTTAAGTTCTGCAAATAATTTTTCAAATTCCGCAATTTTACCTTTGTTATTGCTTGCGAGGACTAATGTGCCTTGAGATAACCAATCAGTTGATGCCATGTGAAAGATCCGTGCTTTAAAAATTATGCGGTTATTTTAACAAGTCCGACTCATGGATAGGCAATAAAAAAGCACCCGAAGGTGCTGAGTTTGGAAATAAAAGCTTATTGAGCTTGAATCCACTTGTCTGCACGGTCACGTGCTTGACGAATTTGATCTTGTGTTAAGTTTGCCGCCAAGGCTGTTTTCTTGCCTTCAGAAAGCGTAATCACTTTATTATCGAGCATGCCATCACGGGTTGAAAGCTCATACCATTGATAAGCCCCCATGTAGTTTTTCTTTTGCTCTTCCATCATGGCCAAGTTAAAGCTTGCGCGGTTATCACCACGGCTGGCTGCTTTTTCAAAGTATTGACGTGCTAAAGATTCATCTTTTTTGGTGCCTAGGCCATCTGCAAGCATACGGCCAACATTTAGCTGAGCTGCCGAAAGACCTTGATCTGCAGCGGCTTTGTACCAAGCAAAGGCCTGTCGTTCATCTGCAGAGATGTCTTTACCTTGTTGATACTTGGTTGCAAGATAGAACTGCGCAGCAGGCTGACCTGCTTTTGCCGCTTTAATTAAGCTATTGATATCCATAACAGAATATTGTGCAGCTTGACTCGCAACAGACGTGGTTGGGGAAACATAATCTGCATGAGCCTGAATGCTCAAAAGTCCAACCAGTAGTGTCGTGCTTAAGAATAGTTTTTTCATAGAGCGCTCACTCGATAAATTGCGACTTCACCAAACAAATTCGGGAGACGTTTACTGAGTAAACTATCTTGTTGATCCCCATTTACAGCGAGTCGATTAATAATTCTGATGTTATTTTCCGCACAAAGTGCTTCAAAATCACGGAAAGTACATAAGTGGATATTGGGTGTGTTATACCACATGTACGGTAAAGCTTCAGAAACAGGCATCATTCCTTTAAGAGCCAAGAAAGAACGAGTCTTCCAATGAGCAAAGTTTGGAAATGTAATGATCGCCTGTTTCCCTACACGCACCATATCACGTAATAAAACATCTGGTGCATCTACCGCTTGCAAGGCTTGTGCCATGACGACATAGTCAAAAGACTGGTCTGCAAATCGGCTTAAACCCAAGTTTAAGTCTTGTTGAATAATATTTAACCCGCGACCGACCGCAATTGCAATCTTTTCTTGATCAATTTCCAGTCCATATGCGCGAATATTGTGCTTTTTGCTCATATGAGCCAGTAATTCACCGTCACCACAACCTAAATCGAGTACGCTGGAATCAGGTTTGATCCATTTTTCTGCCAGTTGATGATCAATACGCATTACACAGCCTCCTGAGTTGCTTGAAGGTGTTCAGAACCGCCCAAAAATGCACGTAATGCTTTTACATACAACGGAATAGGGAATAGGAATGAGTCATGGCCTTGTTCAGCGTCGATATCTAAATAGCTCACCGGTTTGTGATTGGTGATCAACGCATCCACAATTTCTTGTGAACGTTGCGGGGTAAAACGCCAGTCGGTAGTAAAGGACACCACGAGGAACTGACATTTGGTCTGTGACATGGCCTTAACTAAAGACTGCTCATACTCACGCGAAGGATCAAAATAATCCAAAGCTTTGGTCATAATCAGATAAGTGTTGGCGTCAAAGTTACGGCTAAATTGCTCACCTTGATAGCGCAAATAGCTTTCGACTTGGAATTCGACATCGAAGCCGTACATAAATTTGCCTGACTTTAAGTCGCGGCCAAATTTTTGTTTCATAGCTTCTTCAGACAGGTAGGTAATATGACCGACCATACGTGCCAAAATTAGGCCACGTTTTGGATAGCTGTCATTTTCAAGATAGCGACCATCATGGAAGTCTGGATCAGACAAAATTGACTGACGTGCGACTTCGTTAAAGGCAATATTCTGAGCAGACAGTTTCGGCGCACTGGCAATAATCACGCATTTTTGCAAACGGTCAGGATAATCAACCGACCATTGCAAAGCTTGCATACCACCCAGCGAACCACCAATCACCGCACTCCAGACTTGAATACCCAGATGATCGGATAAAATAGCTTGGGTTTTAACCCAGTCACGGACGGTGACTAAAGGAAAGTCAGGACCATAAGGACGATTATCATTTTCAGGGTTTGGCGAAGTTGGCCCTGTTGAACCGCTACAGCCCCCAATATTGTTCAGTGCAACCACGAAAAACTTTGAAGTATCAATCGCTTTGCCTGGGCCAATACAAGCATCCCACCAACCCGGTTTTTTATCGTCAGCATGATGGTAACCCGCAGCATGATGATGACCCGATAGCGCATGGCAAATTAAAATCGCATTGGATTTATCTGCATTGAGCTCACCATAGGTTTCAACCATCAGTTCATAACGAGGGAGAATACGACCGCATTCGAGCTCTAAGGGCTCTTCAAAAGTAAACTTTTGTGGACTAACGATACCCACGGAGTCAGCAGGAAAAGACACAGGAATAATTCGCCTTAAATCTTTGGGGTTAATAAACAAAAGGATACCACTTGAGGGTATCCTTCTAAAGTCATTTTAGTGCTAATTATTATTGCTAATACTTATACCGCAGCAGCAATCACTTGATCTGTGCTTAACACACCTTGATCAATTAAGCGGTTGGTACATGCAATAATAGCTTCAATCGATGAGGTCACAATGTTGTCGTGAATACCTGCACCGAAGGCTGATTTACCTGTTCCTTTGACTTGTAACTCAACCAAAGCCAAGGCTTTTGCATTTGCCCCAGAGCTAATACCGCGCTCTTCGTAGCTCAAGACATCAATTGGTAACTGTAAAGCATCCAACATCGCAGAGATTGGACCATTGCCTTCGCCACGTAATTGCTGCGTTTCACCATTCACTTCAACTTCAAGCTCAACCACTTGTTTTCCGTTGTTGTCATACAAACGGTAGTTTTTAGTCGAGTAATGCGTATCTTTGGTGTCCACATAAGTTTCTTTGAACAATTTCCAAATTTCTTGTGCGGTAATTTCAGTGCCTTCTTCATCGGTACGTTTTTGTACGGTTTGAGAGAATTCAATTTGGATACGACGTGGCAACACCACGTTGTAATTTGCTTCTAACAAGTAAGCAATACCACCTTTACCTGACTGTGAGTTGACGCGAATCACAGCATCATAGTCGCGGCCCAAGTCTTTCGGGTCGATTGGTAAGTATGGCATATCCCAAATTTCTTCGTTCTTTTGGAACTCGAACCCTTTTTTGATGGCATCTTGATGCGAACCAGAAAATGCGGTGAAGACCAAGTCGCCTGCATAAGGGTGGCGAGGGTGAACAGGCAAGCCTGTGCATTCTTCTATCGTTGCAATGATTTCATTGATATTTGAAAAATCTAAGTTTGGTGCAACACCTTGAGAGTACATATTCAAAGCAATCGCAGCGACATCAACGTTACCTGTACGTTCGCCATTACCAAATACACAGCCTTCGACACGATCTGCACCGGCCATAATCGCCAATTCTGAGGCAGCAATCCCACAGCCACGGTCGTTGTGACAGTGTACAGAGATAATCACGCCATCACGACGAGCAATGTTGCGGTGCATCCATTCAACTTGGTCTGCATAAACATTCGGTGTTGAAACTTCAACCGTAGCAGGTAAGTTTAAAATCACTTTATTGCTTGGTGATGCTTCCCAAATTTCGGTAACTGCATCACACACGTCTTTTGCAACTTCTAATTCGGTTGCAGAGAAACACTCTGGGCTGTACTGGAACACCCACTCCGTTTCAGGGTATTGCGCTGCATATTCTTTAACTTTGCTGGCTGCATTGACTGCTAATTGCTTCGCACCTGCAACATCGACATTTAAGACTTTTTGGCGGAAAGTTGGAGCATTTGAATTATAAATATGTACGATGGCACGTTTTGCCCCCGCTAAAGACTCAAAAGTACGTTGGATTAAATGATCACGTGCTTGAACTAAAACTTCGATATACACATCATCTGGAATGTGATTTTCTTCGATTAATTTACGGGTAAAGTCAAAGTCAATTTGAGATGCTGAAGGGAAACCGATTTCAATATTCTTGAATCCAATTTTCACCAACATTTGGAACATTTTAAATTTTTGTTCCATATCCATCGGTTCAAAAATCGCTTGGTTACCATCACGCAGGTCAGTACTCATCCAAATAGGCGCTTTTGTAATTTCGTTGTTTGGCCATTGACGGTCTGGCAAGTCAACACGTTGATACATGCGACGATATTTTTTACTTGGATCAGCCAACATCATGAGGTAACTCCTTACATAGTACGGGTTGCATTTGAGTGGGTAATAAAAAGCAACCTACTATTTATATAGATTGTGTCTATGGTCTCTATTTACAAGGGAGTCTTCAGGGTGTTTGTAAACGTAAATATTTGATACGACTTAGATTTACCGTGAGTAACCTTGTAACGTTATATTTAAGAGTTTAATCCAGTTCGGTCGAAAAGATTTTTCTTTTTTTATGGCTTTTAGTCGTATCTGAAAAAATATTTCCCTTTAATTTGATATTTGGGGGAAATATTTCCGTATATTTTTGAGATGTGTTTGATCTTTTTCTTCATTTTACGAATTTGGTTTATTTCATTCGCTTTGTTGAAGAGGTTATGAGAACTCTATGACCATATCGGGCTGTATATCTGCAAGTGTTGCAGTGCCCATCAACGCCATGGTGATCTCAAATTCTTCTTTTAAGATTTTAAGCACATGGGCAACGCCTAAGGCACCCGCAGTGGCAAGACCATAAATACATGGTCGTCCAACTAAAACCGCGGAAGCACCTAAAGCAATCGCCTTAAATACATCTGAGCCGCGACGCACACCGCCATCATATAAAAGAGGGAAGTCATTTGGCACAGTTTGCTTAATGAGTTGCAAGGCTTTCAGTGGAGGAATACAGGTATCTAAAACACGACCGCCGTGATTAGACACAATTAAGCCCTGCACGCCCTGTTGAATGGCCAGTTGTGCATCGAGTGGACTGACGATGCCTTTTAACAGGATGGGTAAATCAGTCTGTTGAACCATCCAAGCGATGTCGTCCCACGTTGGAGCAATTTTCATTAGTCCGTTAAACACGGGATGATCGCCTTCTTGCAGTTCAGGCAGTGGAATATGGGCAGGAGTGTGCGGATGCTGCATATTTTCAGGGAGGTGAAAGAAGGCTCGACGTTCACGGTCACGGATACCTGTATGTGGTGAGTCCACAGTGATGACAATGGCGGTGAAGTTTTGTGCCTCAGCGAGCTTAAGTAAAGCCAAAGATTTATCGCGGTCACCTTGCCAGTACAGTTGGAACCATTTGTAGGGATTTTCAGGTTTGAATGTTCGCATGTTTGTGTTGGTAAAAGTACTCAAAATCATATTGCTACCGAGTACTTCAGCTGCCAGTGCAGTTGCTGCTTCTGCTTCAGGATGAAACTGCTGTTGATGTCCAATCGGTGCGACAAAAATAGGATGTGGAAAGCTTTGTCCTAAGATTTCACAGCTCGTATTGCCTTGAGTGAGATCTCTTAACATGCGTGGTATCAAGAGCAGGTTTTGGAACTGAGCGAGGTTATTCCGAACACTGATTTCATCCATAGCACCACCTTGCAAATAGTGCCAGACCATCTCAGGTAGATGCTTTTCTGCCTCAATTTCATAGTCTGCAATCGTTTGCAATGAGGCAGGAATTTGGGTGAGTGGTGGCAATACAGTTTTTGATGTCATGGAACAGTCCAGTTGCTACAGTAGTTGACGTTGGGCTGGGATTATTGTTTTACAGTTCAGCCCATTTACGCATCAGGTTATGATACAGACTGGTGAGCTTGACCACTTCTTGATGTTGATCACCAAGTTGCACACGTAGGTTCTGAATGGTTTGATCAAGATTAAATAAGATATGGCGGTCAGCATCATCTCGAATCATACTTTGAACCCAAAAGAACGAAGCGACACGGCAGCCCGAGGTCACTGGTGTTACCTCATGCACGCTAGTAGATGGATATAAAATCATATCACCCGCGGGTAGTTTCACTTCATGATAGCCATAGGTGTCTTCTACGACCAAATCGCCACCTTCATATTCGTCAGGTTCGCTTAGAAAAACAGTGCAGGATACATCGGTACGAATCCGATCTTTGCTTCCAGCTACCCAGCGAATGGCATTGTCTACATGGAAGCCAAAAGTTTCGCCCTGTTCATAGCGGTTAAAATAAGGTGGCAAAATATCTAAAGGTAGGGCCGCGGACATAAAGAGTGGATGTTGTCCAAGTGCTTCTAAGATGATATGGCCTAAGTGTTGCGTAAGAGGATGATCTTCAGGGAGCTGTTGATTTTGTTTTACATTTTTTGAGAGTGATCCTGTGGTTTTTTTACCATCAATCCACTCAACTTTTGCCATTTCACGGCGAAAGTATTGTAACTGTTCTTTGCTTAATACGTTGGGGATATGATGGATCACAACATGACCTGCTGAAAATGAAAGATCTATTTAGTCTTTAAGCATATATAAAAATAGCCTCAATGAGAGGCTATTTTTATCAAATCTCAGGATGAAGAGAAATTTTAGTTATAAACTTAGTATTTGAAGTTTAGAGACAGTACTGCGCTACGACCTTCGGCTTCAGTTGCATAGTGAGATGCATAAGCTTTAGTGAAATAACGTGTATCAGCCAAGTTGTTGACATTTAACTGAAGGTCAACATTTTTGTTGACGTTGTAACGCGCCATAGCATCGTAACGAACGTAGCCAGGGACATATTTAGTATTTGCTAAGTCACCATAAACTTTGTCCATTGCAATTGCGCCAGCACCTAAAGTGAACTGGGGCATAATTTGGTAAGTGGTCCAAAGAGTTGCACTGTTTTTCGCAACGTTTGGCATTACATTACCATTATAAATGGTTTGGTCTGTACATGTTGTACCGCGGCAGCTCATACCATTTTTAGTGGATTCACTATCTAAGTAGGTATAACCCGCAGAAATCGCCCATTTATCAGTAATGTTGCCGTTTAAGCCCAGTTCAAAGCCATCAACTTTGCTTGACCCACCGTTTGTTGTGGTATTTGCATCAAGCGAGATACGAGTATTTTGTTTTTCTGTGCGGAAAATAGCAGCCGTTACATTTAACTTTTCGTTAAATAAATCCCACTTTGTACCAATTTCAAAGGTACGGCTTTCTTCTGGATCTAGATCTTTATTGACAGCCGACACCGCAGTTTCAGAACCGTCACCTGCATCGATACCAACTGGGTTGGCAGAAGTTGCAAAGCTTGCATAAATACTGCCATTCTCAGCAGGCTTAAATGTCAAACCTGTTTGATAAGAGAAAAAGTCTGTATCACTTTCAATTTTAGCACCAGTTGCATTGGTCTTAAGCTCAGTTTCAAACTTGTCCCAACGTAAGCCGAGGTCTAACAACCATTGCGGATTAAATTCAATGCTGTCTAGTAAATATACAGAAGCGGTTGTTGCCGTAGTTGTTGTCACTGCTTTATTTGCTGCAATATTGCCTAACCATGGATCTTTTGAATTTGGATTGAATGCATCAGTACACCAATAATCAGAAGCTGCACCTATTCCAAGTGAACATGCACCCGTTGTAGGTGAGCCAGTAATTGGTTTTCCTGATTTTGATGTAACAGTATACGAACCTTTATCAGATTCTTGATCACTATATTCAGCACCTACATTAAAGCTGTGCTTAATTGAGCCTGTATTGAATTTTCCAGTTAAAGCCAGTTGATCTGTAAAAGTATTAGTATCGGTAATACGAGAGTTCACACGGCGCCATACTTCACCGTTTGCAATATTTTTCTGACTGTCATCTGGCTGTGTCCAGATATAGTCATTTTTAGAGTTACTATAAACAGCAGTATTACTGATGGTTAAATTATCAGTCAGATCGTGCTCAAGTTTGATTGTACCAATTTGATTTTCTTGTTTTTGAAAATCGCGATCTAACCAACCATAGTAAATGCCTTGCTTGGCATTTAATGGTTTACCTGTTGCTGTATTATTCGATGAATTCCAATAAGGTACGCCTGAATCAGGTGTATCATCAGACTCAAGATAATAATAACTTAATGTCGCACGAGTTGCTGTGTCTAAACCAAAGGTAATGCTTGGGGCAATACCTACACGTGCATATTCTGCGCCGTCTTTCTGTCCCGCTTTATTGTTATGATGCCCCATTACTGCAACACGGCCAGCAATACCATTACCAAAGTCTTTGTTACCGTCTAAGGTAATACGTTGGTAATCATCTGTTCCTGCACCCACAGAACCTTCTAAAAAGTCCCCTTTTTTGGCAACTTTAGAAATCATATTGACACTACCACCAGCAGCGCCAGCACCACCTAACGCAGATGCAGAACCTTTCGTTACTTCAACTTGCTCAATGGCAAACATTTCACGGTTTTGAGACGTCGAGCTACGTACACCGTCCACGTACATTGAACTTTCAGAGCTATAACCACGGATAAATGGACGGTCACCATTTGGGTTACCACCTTCACCTGCACCAAGTGTGATCCCAGGCACTGTGCGTAAAGCATCGCTTAAAGTTGTAACTTGAGTGTCTTCAATCAACTGTTTAGAAATAACAGATACTGACTTTGGTGTGTCGAGTAGGGGAGCAACGAACTTGCTGTTTGCAGATTTGTCTACTTTCAAACTTTGTTCTGCTGCCGCTTCCGTGTGAATTGTTTCTAATTGCGCGATTTGATCTTGCGCAACAGCATTGACTGCAACCACAGAGAGTGTTGAAGCGATTGCTGAAGAAACCAGCTTTTTACGTGTTTTGATGAAGGCCATAACGAATCTAGTTCTAGCGTTGTAAATTAGTATGCGAATAATAATGATTCTTATTTTTTGTAGCATAGCTATTACATTGGAATTGTCGATGCTTAGATATATTTGTGTAGAAAAAATAAATGTAATAATGTAATGAATTTGATATAAATTTTTGATTTTTATTTAAATTGGAAAATTAGATTATGTTTTTATAATGTTATTGGAATTTAGAATCCATTATTTTTAAGCTAAGTTTGAAGGTGTTTCTCAAGTGAATATGTAGAAATTATGTTGGATCTATATTCGGTATGTACGAAGAAAACCCTGCCGGAGCAGGGTTTTGCATGTAGATTAGAACTTAAAGGTGGTACTTAGCTGAACGCGTCGTCCTTCTTGGGTGTTGCTATAACGATTGTAGTAGCCTGTCCCTATATTTTCATAATCATTGAAGTCTTTGTCAAAGACATTGTATAAAGCCACACCAACGTCCCAGTTATCATTAACGATAAAGTTTGAACCAATATGGAACAGTGTATATGCCTTATAATCTCCTAAAGCATCATAAACAGCTTGGTTAGCTGCAGTTAGATTCTCGTAATTTGACGTAAAACGTGCACGTTCACTACGATATTCACCACGTGCCCATAAATTGACGAAATCGGCAGCTTGCCATTTCAAAGAGGCGTTTGCCATATGCTTTGGTGTATCATTTAGAACAGGGTTATTAAGTTGTTTATCCTTAATTTCCGTCTCGGTCCAAGTATAATTGAGGCCTAGTTTCCAGTTTTCTGCAAACTCCCAATTTAGACCAGTTTCAATACCATAAACTTCAGCTTCTTCGGCATTGATTGGGCGCGTAACGTTCCACGTATCTGGAGCACCTCGGTTATAGTCCATTGTCCAAGGCGTTCCAACGGAAAGCATATAGTCTTCACATTGCTGTTTATTCGTATCAGTATTACAACGTAACTCAGCATTACCCGTCATAATTTTGTCTTCAATTTCACTAAAAAAACCTGTGATATTAAAGTCAAAATTAGAGTTATTCGTAAAATACGTACCTAGTTCTAAATTTTTACTGGTTTCAGGTTTTAAATCAGGATTACCGAAAACAGGTGTGCGGCCTTGACCACTAACATTATAAATACCTGTGGTTAGGCGTTCTAATCGAGGCGCTTTGTAGCCTTCAGAGTAGCCACCTTTAAATGTCCAGTTTTCATTTGCATTCCAGACTAAATAAGCGCGCGGCGTCCAAAAATCCCCAAAAGTATCATGATTGTCATAACGTAAACCCAAGGTTAATGCCAAACTATCATTAAGTGACCATGTATCTTCAGCGAATAGTCCTAATTGCTCAAAAGAAACTTCTTTTTGAACACGAAGTCCATCACGAATGCTTGCATCCCACCATTGCCCACCTAAAGTAATGTTATGACCATTAATATAATTAGTCGTAAACTTGGTATCGAAAATAGTATCTTCGCTTTCAAGCAAACGTGGTGTTATTGCCTGAGACATATTTTGCGCGCGAGCCGGAATTAAGCGACCTACAGTTTCTGTTTGAGTATTTGCAAGACTAGACTCAAGAGTGCCGATATTACTGCGCCATGTATGCGAAAGAATCATTTTTTCACGATTATATTCTTGGGACTTATCATAACCGCCGTTTGCACCTAAAGTGCCTAATTGTCCTTTAGAGTTGTCATACCATTGATCTGTCTGCTCATATTCCGCAGAAATATCATGTTGATCCGTTGGTGTTAAAGTTAAGCGAACACCAATATTTTCTAAGTCTGACTTGGTTGGGTTTTGTCCCTGAGTTAGTTCTGTTTCAGTACCTTCATCATCGCTACGAATTACGTTTGATTGATCTCGTTCAGCTTTGCGGCCCCTTAATTGAATACCAAGGAGGTTTGGAATAAGTGGACCAGTAACATATGCATCTACAGAGCGTTGATTCCCGAAATCAGAACTATTAGGGAGTAATGTTCCTTCTAAAGTGACTGCTCCAGTCCATTCATTTGAAACTTTTTTAGTAATAATATTGACTACACCACCGATGGCGTCAGAGCCATATAATGTTGATGCAGGGCCGCGTATGACTTCAATACGTTCAATCGCAGATATTGGAGGGATAAAACTGTTGTTTGATTCGCCAAATCCATTTGGAGTAATGTCACCAGTGCTGTTTTGACGGCGACCATCAATTAGAACGAGTGTATATTCTGAATCCATTCCACGAATACGAATATTCAGACCACCTGTTTTTCCTGCTGTGGGACTAATATCAACGCCTTCTATATCGCTTAAGGCATCGGCAATCGAATTAATACGTTTATTTTTTAAATCTTCTGCTGTAATGACCGTCATTGTAGCAGGTGCTTTTTTAATATCTTGTTCAAAACCTGCAGCTGAAACCACAATGGTGGAAAGCTGATGGGTAGAAGAATCTTCAGTTGTTGTTTCTGCGAAAACAGGAGTGGTGATTGCCCCAAGCAATGCCAATGAAAGAGGGTGTAGATTAAACTTACTCATAACTAGAGTTCCAATGATGGACGAGAAAAAAATTGAAAAAAACGATCAAAGTTGATGCAAATATTAATGGTAATATTTATCATTTGCAACAAAAAGCCATAAAAAATATAATACTTTGCGCTTAATCAGTAGCGATTTAAAAATATTCAAAATAAAAAACGATAAATGAAGAAAAAATATGTGGTTTCAATCGGGTGTTTTGTATATCGTTCAATGTTGTCATATAATGTGGCACTTTTTAAAATTGTTCTTACCAAAAGATTGAGGAAGCCATGCAAGTAACTTCTGAAGCGGTTTCGGGTGTTACCCGTCGTTTAAATGTATCTGTACCGACGAGCCGTGTTAACGAGCAGTTCGAAGCTCGCTTAAAACGCACTGCTAAAACTGTGAAGATCAACGGCTTCCGTCCAGGTAAAGTGCCAGTAAATGTTGTTCGTCGTGAATATGGCGCGGGTATCTACCAAGAAGTCGTAAGCGACATTATTCGTGACACAGTATTTGAAGCGATCCAACAAGAAAAAATCAATGCTGTTGGCATGCCAAACATTGAAAAATCTGAATTAAAAGACGACGCGCTTGTATACGAAGCGACTGTTGAAGTTTATCCAGAAGTTAACGTGAAATTTGATGGTTTAGAAGTTGAACGTAAAGCATCTGAAGTAAACGACAAAGATGTTGATCAAATGATCGAAAACCTTCAGAAGCAACGTGCTTCTTGGGCTGAAACGAAAGGCATGGCTAAAAAAGACATGCAAGTTACTTTCGACTTTGAAGGTTCAGTAGACGGTGAGAAGTTTGAAGGCGGTTCTGCAGAAGACTTTAAACTTGTTTTAGGTTCAGGTCGTATGATCCCTGGCTTCGAAGACGGCATCGTTGGTATGAAGAAAGGCGAAGAGAAAGTGATTGATGTAACTTTCCCTGAAGATTACCAAGCTGAAAACCTTGCTGGTAAATCAGCTCAATTCAAAATTACTGTGAAGCTTGTTGAAAAACAAAAACTTCCAGAAGTTGATGCTGAATTCCTTAAAATCTTTGGTCTAACTGAAGAAGAAGGCATTGAGAAGTTAAAAGCTGACGTTCGTAAAAACATGGAACGTGAAGTGAAAAATGGTTTGCGTAATCAAGTGAAAGGTGCAGCTTTTGATGCACTTGTAGCTGCAAACGAAGTTGAACTTCCTGCATCTATGGTTGCTCAAGAAGTTGACCGTCAACGTCAACAAATGATCCAACAGTTCACTCAGCAGTTTGGTGCTCAAGGTGCGAAAGCATTTGACTCAAGCATGCTTCCAGATGAATTATTCAAAGAACAAGCAGAAAAATCTGTAAAATTAGGCGTACTGGTAAGCAAAGTTTTAGCTGATGCTAAAATTGAAGTAGATCAAGCACGTGTTGATGCTTACATCGAAGACATGGCTTCTTCTTATGAAGATCCAGCTGAAGTGATCGAATACTTCAAAAATGACAAACAACAACGTTCGCAAATCGAAGCTGTTGTGTTAGAAGACCAAGTGGTTGATCACATCTTAGCGTCTGCTAAAGTAACGGATACTGCTGTAAGCTACGAAGACTTATTGAAAGAGCAACAAGCTCGTCAACAAGGCTAAGTTTAGCTAAAGTAAAAAAGGCGCTTTGAGCGCCTTTTTTATTGTGATCTGGGTTTGTAAAAGGCCTTGCGTTCACAAAGCTTATGCAAAAAATATCTGTTATTTACTTGGGAATATTTTGCATTTTCAGCAATTATCCCTCATATTGTGACTATGAGTTGAGTAACAAAAAATTTAGGAATAAGTAAACGTATGTATATTCCAACTATCGATAATGCCTTAGTTCCAATGGTTGTAGAACAGTCATCTCGCGGTGAACGTTCATTTGACATTTATTCACGTCTTTTGCGTGAACGCGTCATTTTTATGACTGGTGAAGTTGAAGATAACATGGCGAATTTGATTGTCGCGCAAATGTTGTTTTTAGAAGCGGAAAACCCAGATAAAGATATTCATCTTTACATTAACTCACCAGGTGGTTCGGTGACTGCGGGTATGGCGATTTACGATACCATGCAATTTATTAAACCAGATGTTGTGACCTATTGTATGGGGCAAGCAGCATCAATGGGTGCTTTCTTGCTGAATGCAGGTGCGAAAGGTAAACGTTATTGCCTTGAAAATGCACGTGTCATGATCCACCAACCGTTAGGCGGTTTCCGTGGTCAGGCATCTGATATTGAAATTCATGCACGTGAAATTCTGTTCATTAAAGAACGTTTAAACCGTTTAATGGCAGAGCACAGTGGTCAAGACTATGAAACTGTGGCACGTGATACTGACCGTGATAACTTTATGACAGCGCAAGCTGCAAAAGAATATGGTCTCGTGGACGAAGTGTTATCTAAACGTCCATAAGTTTTAAAAGTTTAGAATTGGAGTGAATATGTCCGAACATCCTCAAGGACAAAAGCATTGTTCATTTTGCGGTAAAACGCAGTCTGAAGTTGGGAAACTGATTGCAGGCGAGGACGCGTACATCTGTAATGAATGTGTGGACGTATGCTTAGACTTGGTGCAAACCAGTCAACAAGTTGAGTCGGGTGACTGGGCTGCAAAACCCTTGCCTAAACCTCACGAAATTCGTGCGGCACTAGATCAATATGTCATTGGTCAAGATGTGGCAAAGAAAACCTTGTCAGTTGCTGTCTATAACCACTATAAACGCCTTAAAGCGACGCATGGTGGACATAAAAACGATGATGCTGTTGAAATTGCGAAAAGTAATATCTTATTAGTAGGACCAACGGGTTCGGGTAAAACCTTGCTTGCGCAAACTATGGCCCGTCTTCTCGATGTTCCTTTTGCTATGGCTGATGCCACGACACTTACCGAAGCAGGCTATGTCGGTGAAGATGTTGAAAACATTGTACAAAAGCTTCTACAAAAAGCAGACTACGATGTAGAAAAAGCGCAAAAAGGTATTATCTATATCGATGAAATCGACAAGATTACCCGTAAGTCTGAAAACCCGTCGATCACGCGTGATGTGTCGGGTGAGGGCGTGCAACAAGCTTTACTGAAAATGATCGAAGGTACGGTTGCCTCTATTCCACCTCAAGGTGGTCGTAAGCATCCGCAGCAAGAATTCATTCAAATTGATACTTCAAATATCTTGTTCATCTGTGGTGGGGCATTCTCAGGTCTTGAGAAAATCGTACAACAGCGCCAAGAAAAAGGTGGAATCGGCTTCACGGCTGAAGTGAAGAAGAAAGATGAGGGCAAGAAATTGTCTGACTTGTTCCGTCAAGTTGAAGCGAACGATTTGGTGAAATTTGGTCTGATTCCAGAGTTTATTGGTCGTTTACCTGTAATTGCGACTTTGGAAGAGTTAGATGAAGAAGCCTTGATGCAAATTCTGACTGAACCGAAGAATGCACTGACACGTCAATATCAACATTTGTTTGATATGGAAAACGTTGATCTGGTTTTTGAAGACTCAGCACTGCGCGCTGTAGCGAAAAAAGCTTTGGATCGTAACACGGGTGCACGTGGCTTACGTTCTATTTTAGAAAATACGCTGCTTGAAACCATGTATGATTTACCAAGTCGTACCGATGTTGGCACAGTTGTGGTGAATGAAGACGTGATTAACGGTACGGCTGCACCATTATTTAAGCCAGAGCGTTTACCTAGAATCGAACAGAAAGATGCAGCTAAAGTTGATTTAAAAGTGATTAATTCAAAGTCCGCTTAAGCTGTTATTCATCTGAAACGTGTGAAAATCGAGTGTTTTCACACGTTTTTTTATATTCAAAAAAAAGAGGGAATGCTACTCTGCATCAATAGGCTGGGATGCCTAGATTAAAACTACAAATTCAGTATCAAAATAAAAATACGTCGTGAGGAATAGTCATGCGTGCAATGACGATTACGCTTTTAAGCAGTTTAATTTTATTGGGTTGTCATGGAAAAGCGACAGTTGAACAACCTGAATTAACATCAACCCTCAGTCATGAAGTTGATTTTGAACACGACCCAGGCATGATTGAGCAGTATCGTATTGGGGTGTTTAGCGTAGGTGGATGGGTCAATCAAAAATTAGGACAGCGATTTCAGCGTGTCCAACCCCAGCATGAACAAGCGGCGATGGTTTATCTGTATCGTCCAGACTCAAAATGGAATCGACAAGAAATTGTGGCATCGAGTTTATTTATCAATAAAGAACGTATTCCAAGCCTGCTGAACAATCATTATTATTGGGTCGAATTGCCCGCTGGGACTTATCGTTTATCGAGTAGTCGGCCTTTGGGTATTAACCATTTTCAAAAGCCGAAATATATCGATTTTAGCGTAGAAGCAGGGCAGTCTTATTTCATCAAGTACGATGAAGAGAACTTATCCACACGCCGTGATGTTTCGGGGCCTTTGGCGGTTATCCCTGAAAAAATTGCGATTCAAGAAATTGCATTTACCCAGTTAAAGTCGAACAGTTACAACTTTGTCGCGGAAGATCAACACACGGGTGAGTTACGAAAGAAAGCGCAAAAACTTAAACCTGCCAAATATGACCCAAGTGAAGATGTTCAGCTGATGAAGCCCTTTAAGCTGTGGAATCCTTTAACCTGGTAAGTAAGCTATTGTACTTTTTTTGCTTGTTCAAATAATGGTGTCAGGGTCTTTTCAATTTGACGATTCATTTCCAGCTGAATAGCCGGATCTTGCATCATTTCAGCAGACATGGCGATGCTATTACGCATGATTTCACTCATCATTTTACTGCTTTTTTTATTGATAGACTGGCCTAGAGGCGTTTCGAGGAACTGAATGTTGGCCAACACTTCCTCTTCGGTAAAGGTCTGCATATAGACATTTTTAAGCATTTGCATAAATTTTGGATCTGAAATCAATTTACTGCTAAATGATGCCGTGATTTCAGCGATTTGCTTGGCTGCTTTTTGTTGTTCGGCATTGAGTGTTGAGGTTTTAAAAATATTCTTAATAATTTCTTCGGCTTGCTGGTCATAAACGGGGCGCATTTCTTGCTGAGACTGTGCTAATGTGCCTTTAATATCGCCCAGTTTGAGCGCCTTTTCTACCGATGCTTCGGTCGCGGGTTTGGCAAAAGAAACTGTGCTGAGGACACATAAGGTAATACCGCAAAGCATGTGATTTAATTTTTTCATTGTTGGTCTATATCTTTTGATTAAGTCTATAAAAGTAGGTAAAAAAATACCCTTAACATGACCTTAGCATGTTAAGGGTATCCAAAAAAGTAAAACTTAAGTTTTAGCCCGCTGCAGCATCAACTACTGGAATTTTACCAATTTTCGCTTGCCAGATTTTTGGTGCTGTTGCGTGAATAGATGTGCCATTCACATCAACTGCTACCGATACAGGCATGTCTTTCACTACAAATTTGTAAATCGCTTCCATACCTAAGTCAGCAAAAGCAACCACTTCAGCTTCACGAATCGCTTTAGACACAAGGTAAGCTGCGCCGCCTACTGCCATCAAATAAGTCGCTTTGTTGTCTTTAATTGCTTCAACCGCTGCAGGGCCACGGTCCGCTTTACCGATCATGCCGAACATACCTGTTGCTTCAAGTACTTGGCGTGTGAACTTGTCCATACGTGTTGCTGTTGTTGGGCCAGCAGGACCAACCACTTCATCACCGACTGGATCTACAGGGCCAACGTAGTAGATAAATTTACCTTTAAGGTCAACTGGGAGCTCTTCACCATTGTTCAACATGTCAACCATACGTTTGTGCGCAGCGTCACGACCCGTATAAATTGTACCGTTAAGCAATAATGTATCGCCTGGTTGCCATGCGTTCATTTCTTCTTGAGTAATCGTATCTAGGTCAACACGTTTAGAAGTTGAAGAATCCCAAGTGACTGATGGATAGTCTTCAAGTTTAGGTGCTTGAATGTGTGCAACACCTGTACCATCAAGTTGGAAGTGTGCGTGACGAGTCGCTGCACAGTTTGGAATCATGCCCACTGGTTTGCCCGCAGCGTGACATGGGTAATCTTTAATTTTAATGTCTAGAACTGTGGTTAAGCCACCTAGGCCTTGCGCGCCAATACCCAATGCATTTACTTTTTCGAAGATTTCCATACGAAGTTCTTCGATTTTATTTTCAGGGCCACGACGAAGCAATTCGTCCATGTTGATTTCTTCCATGAGCGATTCTTTTGCAAGCATCATGGCTTTTTCAGCAGTACCACCAATACCAATACCCAACATACCTGGTGGACACCAGCCTGCACCCATGGTTGGAACAGTTTTTAGTACCCAATCCACGATTGAATCAGATGGATTTAACATAGCCAGTTTAGATTTGTTTTCTGAACCGCCACCTTTTGCCGCAACGGTAATATCCACTTTGTTGCCTGGAACAAGTTTGTGGTAGATCACAGCAGGGGTGTTGTCTTTGGTATTTTTACGACCAAAAGCTGGGTCAGCCAATACAGAAGCACGCAATACGTTTGAGTTTTCTAAGTAACCTTGACGTACGCCTTCGTTGATTGCATCGTCTAAGCTCATAGTTAAATCAAATTTAACATCCATGCCCACTTCAACAAATACGTTGACGATACCTGTATCTTGACAGATCGGGCGGTGACCCTCTGCGCACATACGCGAGTTAATTAAGATTTGTGCAATGGCGTCTTTCGCAGCTTTGTTTTCTTCACGATCGTACGCACGGCTCATCGCTTGGATAAAGTCTTGTGGGTGATAGTACGAAATGAATTGAAGCGCGTCCTTGACCGATGTGATCAAATCATCTTGCTTGATAATAGTGGTCATACAAATATCTCTTGAGCGGGCTGATAGCTAGCGGGCTAAATTATAAGACAAAATGCCGAGGTTGTGGATGTTTTGCGAAGCCTTTGGGCGAAAGTTTAATAGTTGAACAAAATTGATGAGAAAATGAGGTTATAAACGGTGGTAAATATGACAAAAATATCTAAATTTAATGAAATATTTCATGTCTAAATTTGGATTATGAATATGATTTATTGCTTAAGTTATTGAATATATTGGAAAAATAATAATATTGAAATATGACAACACTGTCATAAAGTTGTCATAAAACTTTAGCATAATGCATTCATCAAACAATAGGACATCGAGCATGTTGACAGGTTTAGTGATGGCTGCGGGCTTTTGTGTATATATCGCAGCGACTTGGATGTACGGTCAAAAAGAAGATCAGGCTTAAGCTTTATCTTCTTTTTTTGTTTTAAGCTTTCTTCAAATCTTCAAATCTTCAAATCTTCAAATCTTCAAATCTTCAAATCTTCAAATCTTCAAATCTTCAAATCTTCAAATCTTCAAATCTTCAAATCTTCAAATCTTCAACTAGCTAAAAATTGTTTAACGCCTTAAGATTCCAGTTTCAAATCTTAAAAAATAAAATGAAATACTATTCCTCGACTTCAGCCTTGCTATTTATCGGATGCTTTTTCTTGTGGTCTATTTTCCTGTTTTATTTAATGGCTCAAAAGCATGCAGGCAATGTCATTGTCGAAGATATATTTAAATTTAATTTTTACTGCATGATGCTTGCAATGTTGCCTTTGCTTTTGAAAAAAGCTCCGCCAAAAAACGATGTCGAGATGACGATTTTTGAAGAAAAGCAACATATGGAAATGCGCCATCAAGTCCTGAGCCAATCTGCTCAAGAGCGTCGGAAAGCTTATTTGATGAGTGCTTTTTTCGGTTTTTTAATGTCGAGTTTAATGATGAGCTTTATTTTGATGTTAGATAAATAAGCTGAATGTGAGTTTATCCGATCTAATTTTTCTCACTTTTCCGCATTTGGGATGGAGAGTAGCCGAAGTGCTTTTTAAAGCGATGGCTAAAATGACTGCTGGAGCTAAATCCATATTGTTCCGAAATGTCTGTCATATTAGCAGTCGTCTGCTGTAGAGCTTGGTGTGCCAGTTCAAGTCGACGTTGCATCACATATTGGTGCGGTGGCATGTGCATGGATTGCTTAAACATATGGGCAAAATGATATTCACTGAGCTGAGTTTGTTCAGCCAAATCTGATAAGGTCAAGCTTTGCTGAATATGCTGATCAATCCACTCTAATAACTGTTTCAGGGTATATGGGGACAGCCCACCTTTGACTTCAGGGACTTGCCATTCGGTATGGCTATAATTTTTAATCAAATGGTTGAGCAGAAGCGTTGTGGCAGTACTCATCTGCAAGTGATTTTCCCTGTTTTGCCAAGCCCCATTGAGTAAAAAGTGTCGATAGATCATAGCGATCTGTGGGTCGGCCACGAAACTTTGTGGATTTAAAATAATTTGGCTTGGCTCACGATCCCAGACCTGTTCGGCGACGCGTTGTAGGTGTTTTTCAGTATAGTACAGATGCACAAAAGTCAGTGGGTCGCGCAGATCCCAGGTCGACTCAAAATTTTGTGGCATCAAGCACATATGATCTGGCCCACCGCCATTATGCCAACCTTGAGCTGTCTTTTGGTAACTGTGATATCCACCTTGAATATACATACTGAGTGTATGGTGGTTACTACAAACACTGACACGGTCTTGGTTGTTTTGCCACATGGCCAACTGCATGCCCGAACCCAGTTCGACCGAGTCGAGGAGTTGAGCTTTATGTTGTTGTAATTGATCTAGAATCTGATATTTCATCATCTATACGCAGTGCCGAATGGAAGAATGAGTGTAGGACTTTGATTTCATTTTGTCATCTATATCCGAAAATCAGTAAAAAACCACAAGTTCATGATAGTGACCACAAGAAGGTGCAAGAAATGAGAAACCTAAACCAAGCACAATAGCGTGAGTGGTTTGAGTTTGGGTTAAAGAGTATGAATGCGCTGTTATATGCTTTGGTGGTCGTGATTTGGGGAACGACATGGATTGCGATTAGTCTGCAGCAACAAAGTGGAATATCGACCAATGTAGCCGTGTTTTGGCGCTTCTTTATTTCGGCTCTAGTGTTGTTTACTTTTGTTGTGTTGTGCCGAAAACTACAAAAACTGGCTGTAAAAGATCATCTGTTTTGTATGTTACAAGCATGCTGTATTTTTGGTTTTAACTTTGTTTGTTTTTATTATGCGGTGCAATATATCAGCAGTGGTTTAGAGGCAGTTATTTTTTCGATGGCGGTCATTTTTAATACCCTCAACGCCAAACTGTTCTTTGGACAACAGGTATCTACCCGTTTTTATCCTGCGGTTTTGTTGGGTGGATTGGGGATTATTGCCTTGTTTTGGCATGATGTGGTGGGGAGTACCTTAAATAATCATACGCTGATGGGGATTGGCCTTTGTGTGTTAGGAACCTATGGTTTTTCACTGGGCAATATGATCAGTGCGCGCCATCAGAAAAACGGATTGGATATTTTTACCACCAATGCTTATGGCATGTTGTATGGTTCAATCTTGATGGCATTGATTGCTGGATTTAAACAAGACGAGTTTTTCCCCGCTATGGAATTCAGTGCGGTGAGTGCTTTATTGTATTTGGCTATTTTTGGTTCAGTGATTGGCTTTACCGCCTACTTCTATTTGGTTGGACGTATTGGTGCGGGTAAGGCAGCTTATAGTACTTTGTTATTTCCTTTGGTGGCTTTGGTGATTTCGACCATCTGGGAAGGGTATCAATGGCATATGAATGCGGTGATTGGGGTGATTTTGATTTTATGTGGTAATGCAATTTTCTTTATTCAAACGCCTAACTTTAGACTGAGTCAAATGTTGAAGCGAAGCTGAGTGATGAAGATCTAAAGACACTACAGTTTATAAAGCTCAGACACGAGATCTGGGCTTTTAAAGCTATACGCTGTTAGCTCTAGTGAATCAAAAATTTTCCTAAGCTACGGCTCAATATTTTGATTTTATAAACGCGAGTAATTCTTGGAATAGTGGATGCCAATCTGCGGTTGGTGACTCAAAAAGAGGGTGCCAAAAGAAATTAAACTCTAGCCCGCCATCATCATTGCATAAATGTGTCCAATGCTCTTTTATAGTTTCTGTGCTATGGCAGATAAATACATGCCAGTTAGGACCTTGTTCAGATGGATGATGTAAACCCAAATATGAGTGAATATGTGCAGAAGAAATCCCTGATTCTTCATAAAGCTCTCGCAAAGCTGCTTCTTCTAGTTCTTCATTCGTCTCAACTGTGCCTTTTACGATTTGAATACCTGCAATAGGATGTTTAAACACTAATATTTCTGTTCTTTGATTGATATCCCGCAATATCACAGGGACTACTTTTTTTATTAATGTCATTTTTAATTTTTATCAATTAGGTCGGTCATTATAGCAATTTAAAAGAATAGAACTTCGGCGAAATAAATTTATACAGCTTTACCGCTATGATCATTGGCTATACTGGACATAGTCGTATCTAGAGCTGTCAGGGAATTTTTCTACTGACAATAGCTTGAACCAAATCTGCATGAGCTCATCATGATGCTGTATTAGCTTTAATTCGAAGCGCTTCCATCTCCATTTCAACCATTTTCTGAGCATTTTTCCATTTCTCATTTAGCTCAGCAAACCTCTGTCGATCTGGTGAGTCCGATAAGATGATATTACCCATTTCGATTTGGAGATTATTTTCTTCTTTTAACCTTTCACGAGCTGCTGTGACTTCAGCACTTTTGAGTGTCACAGTATCGTATTTTTGATTCAGGTCATGAATTTGCGTAGTGGTTTGTTTAACAGCCGTCATAAGCGCATTCTTATTTCCGCTGTCTATCGCATACTGCATGCCCATAAAAGAATCTTGCGCCTTTTTTTGGGCTGTTTGAGATGCAGCTCCAAGAACGATGAGATCATATTTAATGTCTGCGGCATTATCTTGACTCAGATGTGAGGTGGTCTGCGGTGCAGTGCGAGCCGTAACATTGAGCTCAGCTGTTGATTTTGCTTGTTGTCGGGTGTTGTCTAATGCCCCAGTATTGAGTTGAGGATATATCATGCGTTGTAAGGCTCTCATTTCACTGATAGAGCTTTGTTGTATGACGCTAATTTTTGCTTCTAATCCAGTGATACGATCCATCTGTGGTGGGTTTTTAGTATTTTCTTGTGCGAGCTCAACTCCTAGAAGATGGACTTGCTTAAATTTCTCACGTAACGCAGCACCCTCTTGGCTTTTGAAGTTTGTTGCATCTAGTGCGGTATTAAACGCAAGAGAATGGGTTTTCAGTTGTTCTAGCAGGGCGGGGATGGTATCGACTTCTTTATTTTGACGAGCTGCTTTAAGCGCATCTTGTGCGTTCAAAATGGCTTGAGAGTTTTTATTCGAAATCTGATCTAGGGCATCAAGATCCGCTTTAATGTCAGCTGGATTGGCTGTACTTAAGTTTTTATATGCTGTGGTTGAGTCTGACGGTGTTTGGTGCTGCTTAGATTCATTACATGCTGTCAGTGAAAATGTTGTCATTATTAGAATTGGAAGCCATTTTTTATTCATTATGAGACCAATGATTTAGGATTTAATTATATCGCTTGAGTATATTTCTTAAGTTTCTGAAAAGTAAAGTCTTACTATTTTATCTGTGTTTGGGCTATGTTCGTAAATATATAGAAGTTAAGCTTCGGTCATACCGTTGAGCGCTATAGAATAAAAAAACCACCCAACTTTTCCGTTGGATGGTTTTGATCCGCTTAAATTACTTTACGCTGTTGCTTGCTGTTCTGCTTGAATTGCAGTGAGTGCAATCGTAAACACGATGTCATCCACCAAAGCCCCACGAGACAAATCATTTACAGGTTTGTTCAAACCTTGCAACATTGGGCCGACGCTTACCACATTGGCAGAGCGTTGCACGGCTTTATAGGTCGTATTGCCTGTGTTTAGGTCAGGGAAAATAAACACATTGGCACGACCTGCAACTTTAGAATCAGGTGCTTTCGAGCGTCCGACACTTTCAACCGATGCTGCATCGTACTGAAGCGGCCCATCAATCAACAGATCAGGACGGCGTTCTTTCGCTATACGTGTTGCCTCAGCGACTTTTTCAACTTCAGCTCCAGCACCAGAGGTACCTGTTGAGTATGAAATCATCGCAATACGTGGATCTAAACCGAAGGCCTTCGCTGAGTCAGCCGATTGAATCGCAATTTCAGCGAGCTCTTCGGCATTTGGGTCTGGGTTAATCGCGCAGTCCCCATACACATAGACTTCATCGGGTAACAGCATAAAGAACACGGAAGAGACCAGTGAGTACTCAGGCGCTGTTTTAATGAGTTGGAAGGCTGGGCGTACAGTATTGGCTGTGGTATGTATTGCACCTGAAACCAAACCATCGACCTGATCGAGTGCCAACATCATAGTACCAAGAACGACTGTGTCTTGCAGTTGTTCACGTGCTTGCAGCTCGTTCAGTTTGCCTTTACGCAATTCCACCATTTTTTCGACATAGTTTTCACGAATTAAATCTGGATCGATAATTTCTAAGTCATGTGGAAGCTCAATACCACGTGCTTTTGCCACTTCTACGACAGCTTCAGGTTTTGCCAATAAGAGACAGTGTGCAATGCCACGAGATTGGCAAATGGCCGCAGCTTGAACTGTACGTGGTTCATCGCCTTCAGGGAGGACAATGCGCTTCTTCGCGGCAATCGACTTTTGGACCAATTCATGGCGGAAAGCCGAAGGCGAGAGACGAGGTTGGTACGAGCCATTCAACATTACCTTTAGCCATTCTTCATTGATATGGCTCGATACAAAACGAGTGACTTGTTCAGCGCGTTCAGTATCATCGACAGGAATTTCATTGCTGAGATTGGCTAAGCTCTGCGCCGTGTCGAACGTGCTGAGCGCTGTATGTAAAATTGGTAAGCCTTGTTTAATCGCTGTTTGGCAGAATGCAAGCACTTGCTCATTTGGCGTATGGTGTTCAGTTAGGACCAAACCTGCCAGTGGAATACCGTTACTGCTGGCTAAGCTAGATGCCAAAAGTACATCGATACGATCTGATGCACTAATGATAAGTTCGCCTGCGACAAACTTATGTAGTTCATGCTCAATGTTTGATGCAATCAGACTGCTATGCAACACACGACGTTGGTTAGCATCGCCTTGATTGATCCATTCCGCCTGAATGTGTGAAGCCAAGTCTGACATACGCGGTACGCTGAGCGTGTTGCTAAATGGAACCAAGCCGATTACAGGGAGTTTGTCTGAACCGAGCTTTGGATGGGTTTTTTGGAGTTCAATAATAAATTTATTGGTATCGCTGATTAAACGCAGACTTGGGTCAAACGTCACTGGAATATGTGCTGAGTCATCGGGCAAGCCTTTGGTGCGCATCAATAACACACCCGCAGTTCGCTCAGAACTGGCACCGCCAAAATAGCGTAGCTGGCTATCGACTTTTTCAGCCGTCGCGCTTGGTTTATTAATGTCTGCATTACTGACAATAATAACTTTGGCATCGAGTGCTTGCGCAAGTTGTGCATTTAGTTCAGAGGCAAAAGAATCTCGGCTATTCGGGACTAAGCCTTCAACAATGATCAGGTCATGCTTACGCGCAATAGCACGATGCAAACGAACCGCATCTTCAAGTAGCTCATCATTTTCACCAGCACTGAGTTGTTGCAATATGGTGTGATAGCTAATCGGTTCAACAGTTTCATTTTTTGAAACATGGTGGTAGAGCGCTGTGGTACGGTCTGCACCTGTGGTGAGTTCTTGAGAAAAAGGTTTTAAAAAGCCAGCCTTAACCCCTTGGCATTCCAGCGCATAAACCAAACCCAGACAAGCGGATGTTAAGCCGACGCCTTCCCCAGTGGGCACAAGTAAAATCGTTTTCATATATTTATTCGTCATACAAGAATTTAAAACAGACTTGAGTGAATGTAACGACCGCTTAAGCGATCGCTACATTGTCTTCAGACTTTTTTGCAGCAGTTTGAATCACCTCATCGGCCACGGATGCAGTTTCTTTGGCAATACGGCCTTCTTCATCGGTCGGCACAACCCAAATTTGTGGGCCTGTACCTGCATCAATACGACCTTCGGTACCACGTTTTAAACTGTCATTGGCTTCTTTACTCAAGTTAAAACCAAAGTGTGGCAGGAAAGCGACTGTTTTTTCACGAATATATGCGGAGTTCTCACCAATACCACCCGTGAAGAACAAGCCATCAAGACGTGGTAGACCACAGCTCAGTGCAGCCAATGATTTTGCGAGGCGGTAACAGAACACTTCAATAGCTAAAGTCGCATCTTCATTGCCTTGTTCAGAGGCTTCAATCAAAGTACGCATGTCATTTGATAGATCAGACAGGCCAAGTAAGCCCGATTGGCTATTTAACATTTTATCAATTTTATAAATATCCCAACCTAAGTTGTTGGCAAGGAAACTATGTAAGCTTGGATCGACATCACCACTGCGTGTGCCCATCACGACACCTTCAAGTGGAGTTAAGCCCATTGAGGTGTCGACACTTTGTCCATTCCAAATTGCACAAGTAGAGCTACCATTACCCAAGTGTGCAGTTAACCAGCCCCCTTGTTTGAAGCTACCTGCCAGTTCTGACCCGCGTTCAGACACATAAGCATGGCTTGTACCGTGGAAGCCATAGCGACGGACATTGTGTTCAGTGTATAAAAATTTTGGCACAGCATAGCGATAAGCATGTGCAGGCATGGTTTGGTGGAATGCTGTATCAAATACCGCCACTTGTGGTAGTTCTGGGAATAAACGCATCGTGGCGTCAATCCCAACCAAGTGTGCAGGGTTGTGTAATGGAGCAAGTGGTGTTGCTGCACGAATGCGTTCGACAATTTCTTCTGTTAAAAGCTCAGCTTTGGTCAATGTACCGCCGTGTACTACGCGGTGACCAATGGCTTGAGGGTTATAATGTGAAAGGCGTTCTAAGATGGTTTCCAATGCTTTTTCATGATCGGCATGTGGAATAGACAATTCAAGGGGTTGACCACCCGCAGTAATGCCTTTGATACGAGCGTCAGCAGAACCTAAGTTCTCAGCTAAACCGAAAATACGATCTTCACGACGTTCAGAAACGAGCGCATATTTGATTGATGAAGATCCGCAGTTAATTACTAATACTGATGTAGACACGTTTTAATACCTGATTCTAATTGAATTATCCGTCCTAGAACTGATCTTCATGCAGTACGTTCTTATGCAATCTTGATCATTTTTTATGTTGTATCATGTGTATATTTTTAGTCCAAGATAGACTTTAGGTGATTAGACTTAAGCACTATCGACCGTCTGATGAATAATAATTAAAATTTATCGGTTCATGATTTTCATTTATTCATGAAATGATGCTGAATTATTCATCAGCTTCAACGCTATAAAAATAACATGCTATCTGCTGAAAAGAGCTGAATATATTGTGGCGTTCCTGTTTATTTTTGATATGTCATTTTAGATACACGCACAATCACATACGCAATCAACGTGACCATCAAAAAAGCATGATTTCCTCTAAATTTTAAGCATTCGAGTTGAAATGGCACTGATTAGGTTGGCAAACGCCTTTATGTAAAAAAAGGGATGTAAAGTCAAAACAACAGCCGATAGGGGATCAGTAAAATACGCGTGCATCTTATGATGATCATGCTTTTGTTTTGAGAGTGCTTGCAGAGGGCGTTCAGATATAAAAAATGTTCAGCCCTTTGGAAAGAGCTGAACATAGATATTTAAAATGTGTCGGATGAGTTATTGGCGAATTTGACCATCACCAAACACGATCCATTTTTGTGAAGTCAGGCCTTCTAAGCCGACTGGGCCACGGGCATGGATTTTATCCGTTGAGATGCCAATTTCTGCACCTAAGCCATATTCAAAACCATCGGCAAAACGGGTTGACGCATTGATCATGACCGAACTCGAATCCACAGCGGCCAAGAACTCACGAGCTAGAGAGTAGTTTTCTGTAATGATCGAATCGGTATGGTGTGAGCCGTATTTATTGATATGCTCAATCGCTTCTTCCATACCAGACACCACTTTCACTGCTAAAATTGGACCGAGGTATTCGGTGTACCAATCTTCTTCTGTCGCCGTTTTGACAGCAGCACCTAAAATGCGCTGAGTTTCAGCACAGCCGCGCAACTCCACTTGTTTTTCAGTGTAGAGCTCAGCGACACGCGGTAAAAACTCATCTGCGACTTTTTCATCGACCAGCAAAGTTTCCATTGCATTACATACGCCATAACGGTGAGTTTTTGCATTGAGCGCAATCGGTAGGGCTTTTTGTAGGTCAGCCTGTGCTTCAACATAAACGTGACAGTTCCCGTCCAAGTGTTTAATCACAGGGACACGGGCTTCATTGCTGATACGTTCAATCAGGCCTTTGCCTCCACGTGGAACAATTACATCGACAAATTCAGTGAGTGTAATCAGTTGCCCCACGGCTGCGCGGTCTGCGGTGTTAATCACTTGAACTGCATGTTCAGGTAAACCCGCCAGTTTTAAACCGCGTTGAATGGCTTCAGCAATGGCTTTATTGGATTCGAGGGCTTCAGAACCACCACGTAAAATAATGGCATTACCTGACTTTAGTGCTAAAGATGCGGCTTCTAAGGTCACATTTGGGCGAGACTCGTAAATCATGCCAACCACGCCTAAAGGAACGCGCATCTTACCAAGCTGGATTCCTGACGGACGATAGGCCATATCGGTGATTTCACCGACAGGATCTTTGAGGCCAATCACATCTTTTAAGCCTTGCAACATGCCTTTAAAGCGTGCGGGAGACAGTTCTAAGCGATCAAGTAAAGCACTGTCTAAGTTGTTGCTGTGCGCTTTGTTCATATCTGCTTGGTTTGCCGCTAAAATAGTGGGCTCACTGTTGACTAAAGCAGTATAAATAGCTGACAACGCATTGTTTTTAGTTTCGGTAGAAGCACGCGCCAAAATACGAGAAGCTTGACGTGCTTGCTGTCCTACCGTTTGCATATATTGTTCAATCGACTCTTGCATAGCGGTTTGATCACTTAGAAATTTCACAGAAGATAGTAACAGCCTAACACTCGACCGCATAGTCTCTACATGAAAAATCCAGTGTATAGGCGGACTTATACATATTTTGAAATTGTTTTTTATCTAAAACATGATGAGCGGTTACACAATCTGTTGCGTGTAAAACAGTGCTCTGTATAGAATGAATTTTAGGACATGAAGTCCTTGCATAATTATTACAACACTGAACACCCTGTTGTCGTTGACAGGCGTGATCGTGCATTTCTTGCAAAACAAAAAGTACAGGCAAGAGTAGAGGGAAGGAACATGAATTCTATGATTCAAAGGGATGCCGAGCTGGATGACGCGAATTTACGCTTAGGTTTTTTTGATGTTTACCATCGTAACAGCTTTAAAGAACCTGCACGAACCACATGGATTGAGGGTTGGAAAGTCGAATACATGGCGATTGCTCGGCCAGAGTCATTCCATCGTACGCCTATCGTGATTATCGGTGGGGCATTTCAAAACTTTAATTCCTACAAATATTGCGTTGAGCAACTGCTCGATGCCGGTCCGATTATCCTGATTGATCTGCCTTCAATGGGTGCCAATCAACAAATTCGTAATATCGATACAGGTTTGTCTGCGGGCACGTTAGAACTGGGTGATCTCGCGAAAATGCTCGGCGTTTGGTTAGATATTGAAGGATTAGACAAAGTTTCAGTGATGGGCATGTCACTGGGCTCAGTGGTGGCGTCTTGTCTGGCCGATCAACGACCGGAGCTCATTGACCGTATGATTTTAATGGGTGTGATGCAAAAGACCCGCAAAAGCTGGCGGATGTTGCTAGAAGAGTCGTTACACTTAATGCGTGAACAACGCATGGATGAGTTTGGTCAGGCCGTGATTTTGTATTTGGTCAATCATGCCAAAATGGATAAAACCAAAATGTCACCCACAGCCAAGCGTTTGTTCTTCAGACAGATGGCGGAGTTTACCGCAACAGAACAAGAGCGTTATGAAATCAACTGTAATCGTTTGCTTCGCCTCACCGATGTGCCGATTCCACAGTGCAAAGTTTTGGTGGCCTGTGGCCAATATGACAGTTTTACCTTGCCACATGAAAATGCCAACTTTGCGTTGCAATGTCCTGACATGGAATATGCGCAAATTGCCAATGCAGACCATGTGCCACAGCTACAACGCCGTAAAGAAACCATGCATTTGTTTGCGACGTTTCTGAAGGATGAATCCATTCAGCACTTAGACGGGATTATCCCCTTTAGTCGGGCACAAATGCTGGATATGGAGCGCCGCGGTGAAGAGCGGGTTCAGATTCAACACCCTGAAACTTTCTTAAGCTATCGACATTCAGACTTGGTGATTGCGACTGAAGTGGTGGACTTGAACTACTTTGGGGTGCTTTTACGCTTTGAGTCAGACTTAGCTGCTGTGGCGGCTAAATATCCGCGTGATTTGGCTTTGCACTTGAGCGATGAAGAAGGCGAGTTTCAGATTGAATGTTTAATTTTTGCCGAAGATGGGCTGTATATTCGTGCCTTATTTAAACATGGCAGTTTTGAACTCGCGGATCGACTGCTTCGCTTTGTGGGACGTCAGAAACAAGAACAGACTTTGCTCGAAGCCGTAAGTTAAGTGAAATTCAAAAATAAAAAAACAGCGTTTCATCGCTGTTTTTTTATGGGGACTAAGTTTATTGCTCGGGTTGATTGGGCTTTTGCCATTGGCTATGTATCAACCAGACCAAGTCGCCTAAGTGGTCCTGCTGATCTAAGTTTGAAGTGTCGGACTGAGTGCTATTGAAAGCTAAAGTGGGTTGGTGAACGGTAACAGTGTTGAAGCCTACTTGTTTGAAAAATTGAGCCGCTTCAGGCGGACTGACAAAGTGAAAGCCAAAGGCGCTACGGGACATCCATTTTAAAAGCTTGCTACTGCTCCAGATAAAGTTAGCCAGCTTATTTTTCACAGGTTCAGGGTAGAGGTCAGTCAGATAATATAACTGATCAAACTGCTGTCCGTATTGGACAATGCCTTGTAGCAGTTGAGTGAGCATGTCTTTGCTAAAGTAGTTGATCAAACCTTCACTCACCACCACCAAAGGGCGGTTTGGGTCAAACACCTCAAAAGCACGGGCAAAATCTGCACTAAATAAGTCGGCGGAGAGAACCGCTGGACTGGTCTGATCGATCTGTTTTAAGGCCTGAGTTTTCATTTTTGCCATGTCTGGTAAGTCGAGTTCACGATAGTCAATCTCAGGATACTGTTGTCGAAAGCTCCAGCCGCGAGGGGACAGGCCACTGGCAATTTCTAAAACTTGTAAGCTTGGGTATTGTTGGATCAGCGCGCTGAGGTGGTCATCAATCATTTGATGGCGCTGTTTTAATGTGGTGCGCATGCTGCCGCCGACATGTTTTTCAGCCCAACTTTCGAGTGGATGTACAAGTTTGGCTAGCAACTTCCCTTTGCGGGTGGCAAATACAGGATGTGAGATGCCCATGCTATACCAAATATAGCCTGTATAGTGCGCAGTAAAAGAGATGTGGCGATGAGCTGATAGAGCATCTGTCATGGTATCCGTACCTGATATTTTGTTGTTTTAGCGTTGTTGTTTGGGCAATGCAGAGCAAGCCTGTTGATTTATTTTAAGTTTATCATAATGAAAAAAGGACATCTTGTGATGTCCCTTTGTCCGAAATATCGAGGTTGAAATGGTCAAAGATGAAGTGCTTAACTTAATCTAAACAGTTCCACTTGGTCGCGTACTTTGGCCCAATCTTCACCTAAATGCAGCTTCGACTGAACGCTGATATTTGGAATCTGACCACGCATGCGTTCTAAGCGAGCTTGGTTTGGCAGCGCCAGTTGGTTGATCCCCTCCAAGGCTACACATGCGGATGCTCGGTCATTACACACCAGTCCCATATCACAGCCTGCATGGAGTACGGCTTGAATGCGGGAATCTGCACCACCTGCAACACATGCGGCCTGCATGCTTAAATCATCTGAGAATAAGACACCATCAAAGCCCAGTTGCTGACGTAGCACGGTTTGAATCCAATACGGCGAAAAACCTGCTGGGTTTGGATCGACTTGGTTATAAATCACATGGGCAGGCATGAGTGCGTCTAACTGCGGCATCAGTTTGATAAAGGTTTGCATATCTTTGGCATAAATTTCATCATACGTGCGTGAGTCGATGGCTGCTGCGACATGCGAGTCTGCTTTGACTGAACCATGGCCTGGAAAATGTTTGCCTGTCGATGCCATGCCCGCGGCTTTCATCCCTTTTAGGAACGCACTGGCTAGCGGTACGATGTCTTGAATATTTTTGGCAAAGCCACGGTCACCAATCACATCACTGATGTCATTTAAGTCGAGTACAGGGGCAAAGCTAAAGTCGATACCGACGGCAAGCACTTCTGTCGCCATCAGCCAGCCAGATTGTTCTGCCAAGCTTAAGGCTTTTTCAGGTTCGCTTAAGAATAGCTCGCCAAACTTACCCATTGCTGGAAGTAGGCTAAAGCCCTGTTTTAAGCGTTGAACACGTCCGCCTTCTTGATCGACAGCAATCAAAATATCAGGACGAATTCGGCGCATGTGGTCGGTGAGGGCGCGAACTTGTGCAGGAGACTCAATATTTCGTCCAAATAAAATCATGCCACCGACTTGCGGTGCTTGTAATAGTGCAATATCTTCTTGAGTAAGTTCTGTGCCTGCGATGTCGAGCATCAATGCGCCAATCATATTGGGTGTCCGTATTTGATTTTTTGGTCAGTGACTGTTTTGGCTCTGAAAGGTGAGCGAAACAGGTCGTCGAAAACAATACCCGAATTTTGCAATGATTTGCTACATTTTGTCAGCACAGATTATGATAAAACTACACGACATAAACAGATTAAGTTGTTTAAGATTTTGAATATTCTCAATTCATGTCGAAAAATGACATTGTAATTTTGGTCAAAAACCAAGGAACTAAGAATTATTTATGAAACTTCAAACCATTGCTTGTGCGGTTGCAATTGCAACGGGTGGATTCTTTTTCACCCATGCCATTAATGAAGCCATTGCAGCGACTGAAACTACCGCTGTAACCAAACAAGCTATTGTTCCGTCGCAGGAGCAGGCTTTGGTGTCTCGTCAACTGGCGACCTTGGTTGACCGTCAACATTATCTCAATCAACGTTTAGATGCGAAAACATCGGCGCGTATTCTCGATTTTTATTTGGACAGTTTAGATCCAGATCATTCGTTGTTTCTTGCTTCTGAAGTAGAGAGTTATAAGCGTAAATATGGTTCAAACTTAGGAGCGGCTTTAAAAGCGGGTGACTTAAGCGGACCGTATGCGATTCATGCACAGTATCGTGATCGTTTGACCCAGTTTTATACGTATATGCTGGATGAGCTGAAAAAGCCGCAGAATTTAAAACAAGCCAACGTTTATATCGAAACGGATCGTGAAAAGGCACCGTATTTTGCCAATGAAGCTGCGCAGCGTCAGCATTGGAACAAAATGTTGGTTTCACAGCTGATTAATTTGACCATCAGTAAAGAAGAAGAGTTGGCCAAGCAAAAAGCGCTTAAAGCCAACCCAGAATTGGCCAATGGACAAGATCTCACTAGCTCGGAAGATTTAACCCCAGTACAAACCTTAACCAAGCGTTATATGCGCCAGTTAGAACGTATTTCACGGGTGAAAAGTGATGATGTGTTAGACAAAACACTCAATGCGATGACGCTTACCTATGATCCGCACAGTAACTATTTCCCGCCTGTCGATGCAATGGAATTGAATCGTCAGACGACTTTGCAACTTGAAGGGATTGGGGTGTCGATTCGACCCGAACGGGGCAATGAAGACTACACCAAAATCGAAACCATTGTAGAAGGTGGTCCTGCGAGCAAGTCTGGACAGGTGAAGTCGGGTGACCGCATCATTGGTGTGGCGCAAGATGGCGAAAAAATGGTGGATGTCATCGGTTGGCCGAGCAATGAAATTGTGGGCTTAATCCGTGGTAAACGTGGTACCAAAGTCACCATACGTTTACTCGGTTCAGGTGCGCCGATGAGCCAAGCGCGTAATGTGACCATTACCCGTGACGTCATTCAAGAAGAAGATGCAGGGGTTCGTTCACGTACCGTGAATGTGACGCGTGATGGCCAGCAGTACACCTTTGGTGTGATTGAAATTCCGTCTTTCTATTTAAACTATCGTGCACGTCGCGCGGGCACAGAATATCGTTCTGTATCTGAAGATACTAACAATGCGCTGAAAACTTTGGCGGCCAAGAATGTATCAGGGATTATTATCGACTTACGTAATAACCCAGGGGGGTCACTTGAAGAAGTAGCTCGTATGCTTGGGCAGGTGATTAAGTCAGGTCCTGTGGTGCAAATTCGAGATGGTAACGGCAATGTGAGCGTTTTTGAAGACGATGACAATGGCGCGCAAACCTATGCGGGTCCATTGGCAGTGATGGTGAATTTAGCATCTGCGTCTGCAAGCGAAATTTATTCTGCTGCAATCCAAGACTATGAACGTGGCATTGTGATTGGTAGTACTACTACAGGCAAAGGAACAGCACAAGTTCAGCTCGATAACTTGGCGCATGGTCAAGCGACACTAACGCAACGTAAGTTTTACCGCGTAACGGGTGGCAGTACGCAAAACAAAGGCGTGATTCCAGACGTGAAATTGGTAGATATTTACAATGAAGAGTTTGGTGAGCGTAAAGCGAAAAATGCGCTTGAATGGGACACTATTCCAACCGCACCGTTTAAACGTGAAGGCAGCATTGCACCGTATGTGAAACGTTTAGGTGAACTGTCGCAAGCACGCGTTAAAGTCGACCCGCAGTTTAATTATCTTGAACAGCGTAAAGCGATTTCGAAAAAAACCGAAGATCAAAAACGAGTGGTTTTAGATATTGATCAGCGTAAAGCCGAGCTGTTGGCTTTGGAAAAGCAGACTTTAGATTCGGAAAATAAGCGCCGTCAGATTGCAGGACAAAAGCCTTATGCAAACTGGGAAAGCTATCAAGCGTCTATGGAAGCTCTAGTTGAGGCACGTGCTAAAATGAAAGCGAATCAGCGTCCAGCATTGCCTGAAGAGGAAGCTTTTGTGACTGAATCTGCAAATGTCTTGTTAGATTATGCTAAGTTGCAAAAAGGCACTGCAAAATAGTTTAATTGTTGAGTCGATGTATTAAAAAGCCAGTTTCGACTGGCTTTTTATTTAAATTGTGATTAAAAACACAAATGTGGGATTGGCAGGCTGCCAAACCAATCTGCTAGGTAAAATAAATCTATAAATTCTAATGAGATTTCTGTGATTTTTTCTTGACCTGAACCTGTTTGTATAAGATTCTTAATCGGGTAGTAATGCTTTTCGCCTTTGATAAAAAGGATATATAAATGAAGAAAAAGAGCAATTAATACGGACACTTTATATGATGCATGTGCATTACGATTTTAGTTTGGTATTAGGTTCAATTGTTGTGGCATTGTTGGCGTGTTTTTTTGCAGTGTCGACCGAACGCTTATTATTTCGTGCTTGGCGTAAAAAATTTCAAACAGCGCTCATTTTACTCAGTAGTTTTTTCTTGGGCTGTGCCATCTGGGCTATGCATTTTGTGGGTATGTTGGCTTGTGATTTGCCGACGCATAGTCATTTTGACCCTGTACTAACTATTCTTTCTTTTTTTATTGCTTTTATTGCATCCATTTTTTCAATTTGGCTGACTACGCGCCAGACCTTACCTTTTTTAAGATTAGTCTTGGGGTCGGTATTGATGGGGCTTGGTATTTCGGGCATGCATTATACTGGTATGATGGGACTGGTTATTGAGGGCTATCAGAGCGCTTATGATCCCTTACTGACAGTTTTCTCTATCTTAATTGCGATTAGTGGATCAGGCCTCACTTTCTGGCTGATTTTTAAATATAAAAGTGCAGTTAGTAAGAAACTGTTGTACCAATGGTGTGTTGCATCAATGATGGCCTTGACCATCGTGAGTATGCATTATACCGGTATGCTAGCAGTCTCGTTCTATCCAACCCATAGTGACAAGCTGGTCATGACCCTTGAAGCAGGGCAAAGCATCGTTTTATTTGTTGTTATATTTATTACCAGTTTGATTCTGGTTGCAGCTTTTGTTGTTGCGGTGCTGGAGCAACGTTTAGAAGAGCGCAATATTCAACTTTCTCTTGCCAATAAAGAGTTGGCAAATCAGGCGGTACAGGACAATCTGACCAAGCTGCCAAATCGTTTGTATTTGGCGGAATACGCCCATTTTCTGTTTACAGATCACCGCTTCCGCAATGAAAGTATTGCTTTTCTATATATCGATTTAGATCGCTTTAAAGCTGTGAATGATGTCTTTGGGCATCATGTTGGGGATCAATTATTGGTTCAACTGACCACTCGGATTCATCGTAACTTAAGTAAAAATGAAAAAATTCTCAGAATTGGTGGGGACGAATTCCTGATGGTGTTGGAACAGGCAACTCCTAAGCAAGCGTGCCAAATGGCGGAGCACGTACTTGAGTTGATTCAAGATAGTTTTTTGATCGCGGGCAAAGAAATCAATGTGTCGGCCAGTATCGGTATTGCGATGTATCCTGAGCATGGTAGTAATTTGCAGGATTTACTGATTAATGCCGATGCAGCGATGCTGACCTCAAAATATCAGGGACGAAATACCTATTCTATTTTTAACTACAGTTTTGACCAACAAGAAGCGAAAAGCCAAACTAAGCTGATTAATGACTTATATAAAGCCGTAGAAGAGCAACAGTTTGTTTTGTATTACCAGCCTAAATTTACCATCCAAGATCAACGGATTTGTGGAGTCGAGGCGCTGATTCGCTGGAAGCATCCGACTTTAGGCTTGCTGACCCCCAATATGTTTATTAAAGGCGCGGAGAAAACGGGGCTGATCATCCAAATGGGGTATTGGGCTTTGGAGCAAGCATGTAAACAACTACAAATCTGGGAACGAGAGAAAATTGAACTGTATCCAATTGCTGTGAATTTATCGGCGGTGCAGTTTGAGCATAAGCATTTATTTAATAATCTTGAGCATCTTTTTGATAAATATAAAGTCAACCCTAATCATTTAATTATTGAAATCACTGAAAGTACGGCCATGCACCATATCGAAGGCAGCATTCGTACCTTACAGCGTTTACGTGAAATGGGGATTCGTTTGGCGATTGATGACTTTGGGACAGGACATTCCAGCTTTTTATATTTAAAAAATCTTCCTGTGGATGAGCTAAAGATTGATCGTGGCTTTATTCATGAGCTGACCGTTGGCTCAAAAGATGAAATGATCTTAGAAAGTATTGTTCATCTGGCGATTCGCTTGGGTTTGGTCGTGACAGCAGAAGGTGTAGAAAGTCCTCTGCAAATGGAAATTTTATCACGGTTAGGCTGTCAGCAATTACAAGGCTATTTGTTGGGTATGCCTATGGATGTTAAGCGCTTGGAAGAGTTTGAGTACACATCGTCAACTTATTTCAATTAAGCGATATCTACAATTTGTGCTGATGGCTGATCGCTTTTATGGTGATGTAATTTAGTTGAGAGTCTAATAAAAAATAAGCAGTGTTCGCAAAATCCTCTATCTAGTGATATCGGCTTTGTATGCATTCTTTAGAATCTATTCGTTTTAGTGTCCTGTTGTCCGTATACCAAGCCGTTCAATTCAATCAGTTCAAAACATTGGGAACAATTTGGAATTAAATAATTATGGTTAGAGTCGTGACTAAGATTGGTGATGTTTTTTCTGTAGAATTGGATAATGAGGGAAAAAAATATTTCCAGCTTATTGCTTTTGATTTAAGACAATTAAATAGTGATGTGATCAGAGCATTTAAAAAAGTGTACCCGATCCATGCAACTCCTACGTTATCGGATATCGTTAATGATGATATCGATTTTTATGCGCATTGTGTCACTAAGTTTGGCATAAAAATGCATCTTTGGGAGAAAGTTGGAAACATATCTGATGTGGGTGGAACTTCTACAATATTATTCAGAGACACAGATGATTATGGTGTTATGGTAGGGGAAGAACCAATAAAAATTTCTCACAATTGGTTTGTATGGCACATTAATGACGATTAATTTACTTATGTTGGAAATCTAGAGGGAGAAAACCGTAAAGCAGAAATAGGTGTGGTTATGCCCCCTTTGGCTATAGTAGAACGTATAAAAACAGGGAAATATAGTTTCGTATATCCAGAGTTTGAATGAAGTTTATAAAATGACCTCAGATTAGGCTTAAACAAGATAAAATAATGCCTGATGTATGGGTAACGGAAGTTTTGCTTCGAGTTGTCATTGGGTACAGCGTGATTAAGTGTAAGTTCAGATCGGATCAAACAATGTTTCTGTACATCTAAGTTATAGCTGATAGCATTTAGTTTTCTATTCTTACCCGCTACCAGAGCTAAAAAGCATTCGAATTGACGACGAATGCGATGTACTAAGCTGATGGGTTAAGGGAAAATTATCAATAAAATCTCATTCATAAATCTGCTACAATTGCGCCAATTTTAAGTTATCACTTTACGGGTTGGATACACATCCATAAGTTGTGTACAACACCGTGTACCTATTGAAGATTTCTCTTATGTTTAAAGATCAATTGGCGAAAGAAGTCGCGGCTCGTAGGACTTTTGCGATTATTTCTCACCCCGATGCTGGTAAAACCACCATGACAGAAAAATTGCTGTTGTGGGGACAAGCTATTCAGATTGCTGGTATGGTGAAAAGCCGTAAATCGGACCGTGCAGCCACTTCGGACTGGATGGAAATGGAAAAAGAACGTGGTATTTCGATCACCACCTCTGTGATGCAGTTTCCATTTAAAGACAAGATGATCAACCTACTCGATACGCCGGGACACGAAGACTTCTCTGAAGATACGTATCGTACCTTAACGGCGGTCGATTCAGCTTTGATGGTGATCGATGGTGCAAAAGGTGTCGAAGATCGTACTGTGAAACTGATGGAAGTGTGTCGTATGCGTGACACACCGATCATTTCGTTTGTGAACAAAATGGACCGTGAAATCCGTGAGCCTTTAGAGCTGTTGGATGAAATTGAAAACGTTCTCAAAATCAAATGTGTGCCGATCACTTGGCCGCTTGGTACAGGTCGTGACTTCGCTGGGGTGTTTAACCTGATCGAAGAAAAGTTTTATGTGTATAAAGCAGGTTTTGGTTCAACCATTACCGAAATCGAAGTCCGTGATGGTTATGACTATCCAGACTTACGTGAAAAAGTCGGTGAGCTGGCTTGGGCGGCATTTGAAGAGTCTCTAGAGTTGGTGCAAATGGCCAATGAGCCTTTAGACCGCACAGAGTTCCTTGCGGGTCGTCAAACGCCTGTATTGTTTGGTACAGCATTAGGTAACTTTGGTGTAGACCATGTGTTAGATGCATTTAGCAACTATGCGCCTGAACCTAAAGCGCACCCAACAGAAAATCGTTTGGTTGAAGCAACTGAAGAGGGTTTTACTGGCTTTGTCTTTAAAATTCAAGCCAATATGGACCCGAAACACCGTGACCGTATTGCCTTTATGCGTATTTGTTCAGGCAAATATGAAAAAGGTTTGAAAATGAAGCATGTGCGTCTAGATAAAGATGTGCGTATTAGTGATGCTTTGACTTTCTTAGCTGGTGATCGTCAGCATCTAGAAGAAGCATGGCCGGGCGACATTATTGGTTTACATAACCACGGTACGATTCAAATTGGCGATACTTTTACCTCAGGTGAAAAACTACAATTTACGGGTATCCCGCACTTCGCCCCTGAAATGTTCCGCCGTGTACGTTTGAAAGATCCATTGAAATCGAAACAGTTACAAAAAGGCTTAAAAGAACTTTCAGAAGAAGGTGCAACACAGGTCTTTATGCCGCAAAATAGCAATGACTTGATTGTCGGTGCGGTAGGTGTGCTTCAGTTTGAAGTGGTGGCATACCGTTTGAAAGAAGAATACAAAGTCGACTGCGTCTACGAGCCTGTGAGCATTAACACTGTGCGCTGGGTGTCATGTGATGATGACAAAAAATTCAATGAATTTAAGAAAAAAGCACATGACCAACTATCGGTAGATGGCGGTGGTCACTTGACCTACTTGGCACCGAGTCGTGTGAACTTACAATTGATGCAAGAGCGTTATCCAGACATCGTGTTCCGCAATACCCGCGAACACTAATCGGGATGTTAAAAAATAAAACAGCTTCTTCGTGAAGCTGTTTTATTATGCAAGATACTTTATTTTAATCATGAATTTCATGGAAGACGCATGTTGCAGAAACAGGCTATTTATACAATATTGGTGAGTTTGACTGTCTTATTGACGGCATGTGACTCCTCTAAACAATCTGAAACAGACGCAGATGCCAAAAGCTCGGTATTTAAAACAGAGCAGGCTGAAGTGTTACCATATTTAAGTATTCAGCAACAAGCGGCTGATATTGCACAGCCATTTTGTGAAACCAAGAATTGTATTGAGTTGGATCTGCAAAGTTTAACAACGGCAGATCCGTGGTTAAACCAATGGATTGCCAAAAGTCAGGCCCGAGTGATTCAAGATCAAATTGGCTTAAAACAAGACATGAGCTTACAGCAAGCTATTAATGCCTATGTGAAAAAGTCGGATACATGGCAAGCTGAATTCAAGGGTAACAAGGCTTATAGCTTGGCGATGTATACGCGTATACCGTATCAGCGCAATCAGTTTGTGCTCATGCAAATTGGGGTTGATACCAATCAAGAGAATGTAAATGTTAAGGAACGTTATTATTTCTTTGTTGCAGATCGTAAAAACCAAAAAGCGGTGGCATTATTAGAGTTAATTCATCCGAAACAGCAACTGGCGATGAATGTGTTGGTGCAAAAAGCATATCAAGACTGGCTGAAGAAACAAGAACCTGAAGTGCGAAAATCTGCACCAGCGAAGTTGTACTGGGGGCAAGCAGATTGGTTTTTTGACCAAGAGGGCATCGGTTTACATTATCGGACTCATGAGATTGTAAAAGATGGGACCCAGCTTGATATCTATTTGACGAAAGCACAAACTCAACAGGTATTAAAAGCCGAGGTCTATACCCAGTTGTTTTAGTGCATTGGCCAAAGCAAGAGCTGGCTTCACAAGGTAATAGGTTATATATGTTAAAAAGCAAAACAATATTTACAATCAGCGTACTTGCAGCTGCAATCAGTTTGACAGCCTGCCAACCAAAAGATAAAGAGCCTCAAACTCCTGCAACGCAAACCACAGCGGCTTCAGAGGTAGACACCACTTTAAAACTGGTCGGTGACACCGAAAAATTACAATTCGAATTACCTGAATGTGATGGCAATGCTTGCCCAGAATTAAACATTGATCGTTTGCAAAGTAATCAAGCGTTTATTGATGATTTTATTGATCAACAAATTGTGAAAGATTTATCGCAGATTATTGATATTTCGCCTATGCATAGCAGTTCTGCTACCGAGGCATCAAGTGCTGTGGCGGCAAGTTCTGAACCTGCGGTAGTGGGCCAAGTCCTCACCCCTAAACTGAAACTAGAGAAACAAGTTCAACCTTATTTGGCTGCATTTCTGGGTTTAGACCAAGAGTTGAAAGCCTTAAGTTCGAATCATCAAATTAGTTTGATGATTAAGCCGAAAATTCTAAATGCCAAAGATCCTTTGGCCACGGTGGTGTTGAACACTAGCAGCTACTTAGGCGGCGCACATGGTTCATCATCACAGCATTATTATAATTTTGACTTGAAGCAGCAAAAGCTGGTGAGTTTGGATGATCTATTGTTGCCGAATCAGAAGGCGGCGTTAAATAGAGTAGCGCATGAAGCCTTTCGTACTTGGGTCGTCGACTCTAAGTTAGCGACCAATGTCGATGAATATGAGCAAGCGTGGAAGTTTAGCTTGAGTAACAATTATTACTTGGGCACTGAAGGTCTAATTTTGCAATATGGCGAGTATGAAATTGGTCCTTATGTGGTGGGTTTACCACGCTTAACTATAGGTTATGATCAACTCCAGGAAATTTTAAAGCCTGAGTATTTACCCAAAGCCAAACAGAGCGCACAGGCTGCTTCAGAAGCCAAGAGCTAATCAAACATGAGCTTGCCTCTGTTTGATACCCATACTCACTTTGATGTTGCCGATTTTGATACTGATCGGCAGCATTTGGCTGAGCAAGCAAAATGTGTTGGGGTAGAGGCACTGGTCCTTATTGGTTTTCTTGAATCGCGATTTGATGCACTGATTCAGACCCATCAGCAACTCAAAAGCTGGAAGAATGTTCCGTGCTCTTATCTTGCCCCAGGTTTACATCCGTTTTATATCGAACAGCATCAGATTGAACATTTACAGCGTTTAGAGCAGGTCCTGCAGCAGCAGGACTGCGTAGCTGTGGGTGAAATTGGTTTAGACACCTTTTTAAAAGAGCATAAACAGCCTGCACTTTTCGCCAAGCAGCAATCTTATTTTTCTGAACAACTGGAACTTGCTAAGCAATATCAAAAACCTGTGTTATTGCATATTCGCAAAGCACATGCAGAAAGCATTGCCCTTTTAAAAGCCCAAAAATTTAAATTCGGTGGTATCGCTCATGCCTTTAGTGGCGGGGTGGAAGAAGCCAAGGCCTTGGTCAAACTCGGTTTTAAAATTGGGGTGACAGGGCAAATCACCAATCCAAACGCAAAAAAATTGCATCAAGTGGTGCAAGCACTTGGTAGTGAACATTTGGTGATTGAAACGGACTGTCCAGATATGACGCCGTTGTGTTGTCAAACATCGACCGAGCATCGCACCCGCAATACACCGGTGAATTTACCTTATGTTTTGGAGAGTCTCGCACAGACATTGGATCAGTCTGAGTGGGCGCTAGCAACTCAACTCTGGCAGAACTCATTGGCTGCGTTGCATTTAAAATTTTAGAAGAATAAGACAATAATCTCGATAAAAATAAGATAACCAAAAGGGAACACATTCTTTTCTAAACAGGCTTACATTAAAGAAAGAATATCATAATAAATAAATGCGCCAATACTGGGAGGGCAACCGAATGGCCAGATATAGCAAAATCAATAGTTTCAATGCATTACAAACACTCACGGTGGGTGAAAAATTCTATCAAATTTTTAACCTCCCTCAAGCCGCCCAAACATTGGGTAATATTGATCAATTACCCAAGTCTTTAAAGGTCTTACTCGAAAATTTACTCCGTTTTGAAGATCAAAAAAGTGTAAAAGTAGAGCATATTCAAGCCCTAGTCGATTGGCAAAAAAACAGAAGCTCTGATCAGGAAATTCAATATCGGCCTGCACGTGTGCTGATGCAGGATTTTACTGGGGTTCCCGCCGTGGTTGACTTGGCTGCCATGCGTGCCGCAATGGCACAAGCGGGTGGCGATCCGAATTTGATTAATCCCTTGTCCCCTGTCGATTTGGTGATTGACCATTCCGTGATGGTTGATCATTTTGCGGATAAAGATGCCTTTGCTGAAAATGTCGAAATTGAAATGCAACGCAATGGTGAGCGTTATCAATTCCTACGCTGGGGACAATCGGCCTTTAATAACTTTAGCGTTGTCCCGCCCGGTACAGGAATTTGCCACCAAGTCAATTTAGAGTATCTGGCTCAAGCTGTATGGCTAGGAGAGGATGAGGGACAAACTTTTGCATTCCCTGATACCTTGGTGGGAACAGATTCACATACCACCATGATCAATGGCTTAGGCGTGCTGGGCTGGGGTGTTGGCGGGATCGAAGCTGAAGCGGCGATGCTCGGGCAGCCAGTATCCATGTTGATTCCTGAAGTCATCGGTTTCAAACTCACAGGGAAACTCAATGAAGGCATTACCGCAACAGATTTGGTTTTAACCATCACACAAATGCTACGCCAAAAAGGCGTGGTTGGTAAATTTGTTGAATTCTATGGCGATGGTTTGGCCGACTTGCCTTTGGCTGACCGCGCGACTATTGCCAATATGGCGCCTGAATATGGTGCAACTTGTGGTTTCTTCCCGATTGATGATGTGACCTTGGCCTATTTAGCGTTGACTGGTCGTGAGCAACAACGGATTGATTTGGTTGAAGCGTATAGTAAAGCGCAGGGCTTATGGCGAAATGCAGGTGATGAACCCGTTTTTACCGATACTTTGAGCTTGGACATGAGTACAGTGCAGGCCAGTTTGGCAGGCCCTAAACGTCCGCAAGATCGTGTCTTGCTAGCTGATGTACCTAAAACTTTTCATGATTTGATGGAACTAAATCTCAAGCCAGCGAAAGAAGCCAAAGAGCGTTTAGAAAATGAAGGCGGTGGCACAGCTGTTGAAGCTAAAAAAGCCAATCTACCGCATGAGGAGCCATTTTGCACTATTGATGGAAAATCTTACCCATTGAACCATGGTGATGTGGTCATTTCAGCCATTACCTCATGTACCAATACTTCCAATCCCAGCGTGATGTTAGCCGCGGGACTTCTTGCCAAAAAAGCCATTGAAAAAGGCCTACAGCGTAAACCGTGGGTGAAAAGTTCGCTTGCACCTGGTTCTAAAGTAGTGACCGACTATTTGGCTGCGGCAGGTTTAACACCGTATTTGGATGAATTGGGTTATAACCTGGTCGGCTATGGCTGTACTACGTGTATCGGCAACTCTGGACCACTGCCTGAACCGATTGAAGAAGCCATACAGTGCCATGATCTCAATGTTGCTTCAGTACTTTCAGGCAACCGTAATTTTGAAGGGCGTGTGCATCCGCTAGTGAAAACCAACTGGTTGGCTTCACCGCCTTTAGTGGTGGCTTATGGTTTGACGGGCAATATCCGTACAGACCTGACCACACAACCGATTGGTCTCGGCAAAGATGGGCAGGCGGTTTATTTGAAAGATATTTGGCCGAGTCAGGCGGAAATTGATCAGGCGCTACAAAGCGTAAATACCGCGATGTTCCATAAAGAATATGCCGCAGTATTTGATGGTGATGCAGCATGGCAGGCGATTCAGATTCCTCAAAGTCAGACCTATGCTTGGCAAGAGAATTCAACCTATATTCGCCATCCGCCATTTTTTGAAGAGATTGGTCAGCCACCGAAACCGATTACCAATATTGAACAGGCACGTATTTTGGCTGTGCTTGGAGACTCGGTCACCACCGATCATATTTCCCCAGCGGGTAATATCAAGAAAGACAGCCCCGCAGGACGCTATTTGCAAGAACAAGGGGTTGAACCCAAAGACTTTAACTCTTACGGGTCTCGACGTGGGAACCATGAGGTGATGATGCGAGGCACTTTTGCCAATATCCGCATTAAGAATGAAATGCTCGGTGGAGAAGAAGGTGGGAACACGATCTATATTCCAACAGGAGAAACCTTGCCGATTTATGATGCCTCTATGTTTTATCAGCAGCAGCATACGCCATTAATCATTATTGCTGGGAAAGAGTATGGCACAGGTTCATCACGTGACTGGGCTGCCAAAGGCACGAATTTATTGGGGGTTAAAGCGGTGATTGCCGAAAGTTTTGAACGAATTCACCGTTCGAATCTGGTTGGTATGGGAGTATTGCCATTGCAATTTGTCGATGGACAAACACGCCAATCCTTAAATTTGACAGGTCGTGAAGTGCTTTCGATTCATGGATTATCGGATGATATCCAGCCGCATCAAAACTTGGAAGTTCAGGTGCTTCGAGAAGATGGCAACCAAGACCAATTTACAGTGTTGTGCCGTATTGATACCTTGAATGAGGTGGAATACTTTAAAGCTGGCGGCATTTTGCATTATGTACTGCGTAATTTAATTGCGGCCTAATCTCAATGGAATAAAGTCCTGTCAGTAGCAGGGCTTTATTGTTTGTAGTGATACATTCAATCCAAGGTCGTATTCAGGTAAAATGAGCACGATTTTACCGATATAGATGTACGCATGACTGATCTGCAATATGATGAATATGACCGCCGTTTTGCTGGTGTAGCCAAAATTTATGGAGACGAGGCCTTTTCATATTATGAAAAAAGTCATGTGATGGTGATTGGAATTGGTGGTGTAGGTTCATGGGCAGTCGAGGCTTTAGCGCGTACAGGCGTTGGCGAATTAACACTGGTTGATATGGACTCGATTGCGGCTTCGAATGTTAACCGTCAACTGCCAGCGATGACTTCGACATTGGGCTGTGAAAAAATTGAAGTGATGGCCGAGCGTTGTCGTTCCATCAATCCACGGATCAAAATCAATTTGATCGATGACTATTTGACCCCAGAAAATGTCAAAGAAATTTTAGAACATCGACCAGATTTAATTTTAGATTGTATTGATGACGTCAAAGCTAAATTAGCACTGATGTTGCACTGTCGTTTTAATAAGATTCCATTGATTGTTTCAGGGGGAGCGGGTGGTAAGCTCGACCCATTGAAAATCCGAGTCGCAGATTTATCGAAAACTGAACAAGACCCGATGTTAGCCAAGTTACGTGCGCAACTGCGTTCTAAAGGCATTTGTAAAAAACCAAAAGAAAAATTCGGGATTACTTGTGTCTATTCTATTGATAATCCATTCTCCAGTGCCGATGTTTGCCCAAGTGCAGGTCTACGCTGTGGCGGCTATGGCTCGGCAGTGGTGGTGACCTCTAGTTTTGCCATGATTGCAGTGGCTGAAGTTCTGAAAAAATTAGAAGCACTTCAAGCCAAACGTTAATTGTCATTGAGCTTACCACCGAAAAAATTTACATAAAAAAAGTGCTGTCCTAAGGGGGACATCTCGCATGTCCCCCGAATTATGTTATGTTGATTAAAAATTGATTCGAATCAGAATCTACATGTTGAAAACTATAAAGAATGATATAAAAAACTGAGAACAGAGGTAGAGATGACAATGATAAAACCTATTGGGATCATACTTTTTGCATTGGCAACAGCAGTGACGCACGCAGAGCCGAATGCCTATGAAAAAGAGTTGAGAGAACAACATAAAGGATATTTAACCCAGACCACTGTGGACAGTGCTTTAATTTTGCCTCCGCCGCCAGAGGAAGGTTCTGTAACCAAAGCCAATGATGATTTTATCAATAAAAATGCCTTAATGTTGTATCGATCAGACCGTTGGGTGCAAGCGGGCTATGACAGTAATTTATATTTTCCAAGTGCGGCAAAAGCCTTTTCTTGCGCAGCCAATGTCGATATTAGTCAAGAAAAAACGCCAACCATTTATAAAATGTTAGAGTTATCTTTGGTTGATTTAGGCTTATCCTCGTATTCTGCAAAAAATAAATACCAACGTACTCGCCCATTTATGAGCAATGGTCAGGGTATCTGTGAAATCTCTGCAGAAGACCGTGAAAAGTACGGCATTAGCTATATTGAAAATAAAGATAAATTAGCGACCGACGGTTCTTACCCTTCGGGACATTCTGCAATTGGTTGGGGGTGGGCACTCATCATGAGCGAAATTGCACCACAACGTGCTAATCATATTTTCTTGCGTGGACGAGCTTTCGCAGAAAGTCGTTTGGTGTGTAATGTTCATTGGCAAAGTGACATTATTGAAGGCAAAAATATGGCAGCCATGACCGTGGCTCAGCTACATACGCAAAAGCAATTCTTAAAAGATTTAGCTAAAGCGCAGAAAGAATATCAGACTGCACAGCGTAAAGGTCATGTGCCTGATCCGGCTTCTTGCGAGTTTGAAAATAAAGCCTTATCGACCACCGTTGGTTCCGTGATGTAAGTCTTAAAGACGAAACATTGAGAATAAAAAAAGCCCAATTTACAATTGGGCTTTTTTTATTCTAACTCTTTAAGGCTGAACTTGATGTTCAAGTAAATAATCTTCGGTACGTTTCAGAGCTTCTTGAATATTTCGAATGGCATTTTCAACATCAGCAAATGTTTTGGCATTGCCACCACTTAAAGCTTGACGCCATTTTCGTGCACCTGGCAAGTTTTGAAATAAGCCCAGAATATGACGGGTTAAAATCGACAAAGGTGCACCTTCAGCCATACGCTGAGAAATATAAGGCAGCATTTGTTCCATAATCTCAAAACGATCTGGCGCATCCAGTTGCCAAAGTTGTCCTAATTCTGCCAGTAAATACGGGTTGTGATAGGCTTCACGACCAATCATTACGCCATCCACATGCTGTAAATGTTGTTCGGTTTCGGCAAAGGTTTTAATCCCGCCGTTAATTTCAATCAGCAGCTCTGGACGTTCTTGTTTGAGGCGATAAACATCTTCATAACGCAGAGGTGGAACTTCACGGTTCTCTTTCGGCGATAAACCTTGAAGTAAAGCAATACGGGCATGCACAATAAAATTATCACAACCTGTTTTCGCCACGGTATCAACAAAATGCAGCATTTCTTCATAAGAATGCATGTCATCAATGCCAATACGGTGTTTCACGGTCACAGGAATGTCGACTGCTTGACGCATTGCTGCAATACATTCTGCGACCAAGTCTGGCTCTGCCATTAAACATGCGCCAATTTTATTGTTCTGTACACGGTCACTCGGGCAGCCGACATTTAAATTAATTTCATCATAGCCCCAGTCCTGCGCCATTTTGCTACAAATGGCAAGGTCCTTTGGATTCGAGCCACCCAGTTGCAAGACAAGTGGATGTTCTTGATGGTTAAAGTCGAGATGACGTTTGGCATCGCCAAATAAAATGGCACCTGTGGTCACCATTTCGGTATAGAGAATCACATTTGGGTTAAATAAACGGGCAAAAAAACGATAGTCCCTGGTGGTCCAATCCATCATCGGGGCAACACTGATTCTCGGAGATTGAGTGTTTTCAATATTTTTGTTCATCGTCATGAAAAATCATACCTTTAATCTGTGCTATGCAATCTGTCAAAGATTATGTAAACCCATATGGACGAGTTAAGAGCTGTCCTAACCGTTCTGAAACTACATAAGTGTCTTGTGGGAGCTAAAAATTGAATTAGAAAAGTGCAATCAACATACAGGAAATCAGATAGCTCGTTGGAGAAAGAGCGAGAGCTTGAACTGACTTTAACGAGTTGCTATTGATCAATATCTGAATCAAATTCGATGCGAATATGGGAGAGTACGCTGCTACTTTAGGCTTAATTCAATCTTGGCCAATCGCGCGCAATACTACCATAAAAATAAAGTCAGTACATTTTGCTGAACACTAGAGCAAGTAAAGGGAACTTCTGATCTGGAATTAAAGCTTATAACCAAAAGGTCTTTAGTTACATGAACCACTGCGAATATAGCGTCAGTTTTCAGTTGTCGTTGCAAGATTGAATGGAAGGGGGAGATGGCATACATTTTACCTATAAATATCAAGGTACTTGAGTGGCACTGAAGGAAGTTTTTGATATTTTTCATCTACTCCTAATAATGAAGATGAGCAATATTTGCAGTGACTCGAAGACATGGATATGCCACGACCATTCACTTGTGAAACATAGTCTCATCGCAACTTGGGTTTTATAAAGGGTAATCTTTATGTGACTTCGGACGCTTTAGCCTATTGTCTAGTAATTATACAATTGCTATGGATGGGGTGATCTCTTACAATGGCTGAGACCCTAGTAGGAATCATAATTTGTAGCACAATTAAATCATTATCTGGTTTAAATCAGTTTTGAGTTGGTTTAATGCTATTGAAAATAGACTTGATAAATATGCGTCTAAGCGGTTCGCTTAGTGAGCAGAATAATAATCACAATGGACTACAATTCAAATAATTGAGCACTGTAGTTGCTGTGATTAACAATGAAAATTTAGAACGACGTATAACAATTTTTTATTACATTATTTTGGGAGTCATACGATGAAATTTGTAGTAAAGCCCTTAGCCCTTAGCCCTTAGCCCTTGCGCTCAGTTTAATCTGTCCATCACTCATTGCTACCACTTCACATGCCGAAGAAAAAGTGGATAGAAGCTCTTTACCGATTCCACTTTCAACATTTAAAGGCAAAATTGGGAAAACATATAAAGATACAACCTATGATTGGCAGCACAACGCTGAAGCACCTGCTGGTGCGCCAAATGTAGTGGTGATTTTGCTCGACGATGTCGGATTTGGTCAAACTTCTACTTTTGGTGGTCTAGTACCAACTCCAAATCTCGATAAGCTTGCTGCTCAAGGCTTAAAATATAACGAGTTCCATACCACTGCTATTTCTGGACCTTCTCGCGCGGCATTGCTCACCGGACGAAATCATCACGATACCGGAAATGGTTTCTTAATGGAGTGGGCGACGGGACTTCCAAACTACAGCACAATGATGCAACGAGATACAGCAACCATTGGACGAGTCTTACAAGGCAATGGTTATAATACGTGGTGGTTTGGTAAAAACCATAACACGCCAGATTGGGAAACTTCGGTTGCGGGTCCTTTTGATCGTTGGCCAACAGGTTCAGGTTTTGATTATTTCTATGGTTTTAACTCGGGCGAGACCAATCAATTTTATCCGACCATTTTTGAAAACACAGTACCTGTAGAACCCAATAAGACGCCTGAAGAAGGCTATCATCTGTTGGAAGATATGACAGATCGAGCGATTGCACGCATGCAATACTCGAAATCGATTGCACCCAACAAGCCATTCTTTATGTACTTTGCACCGGGTGCCGCACATGCACCACATCAACCCCCTAAAGAGTGGAGAGAGAAGTTCCAAGGCAAATTTGATATGGGATGGGAGAAATACCGTGAAACCGTATTTGCAAACCAGAAAAAATTAGGCGTTATTCCTCAAGATGCGAAGCTGACAAAACGTCCAGATTGGGTGCAACCTTGGGATAAGCTGAATGATAAACAGAAAAAAGTTTATACCCGTTTAATGGAAAATTTTGCAGGCTATCTTGCTTATACTGATATGGAAGTTGGGCGATTGCTAGATGAAGTGAAAAAACTTCCAGATGCTGATAACACCATGATTATTTATATTGTTGGTGATAATGGTGCATCTGCCGAAGGTGGACCCGATGGTACGGTCAATGAAATTAAAGCGCTCAGTGGTATTCCATCCACGATTGATGATTCATTAAAAATGTATGATGAAATTGGGGGTGTGAAAACGGAAGCACACTATCCTATTGGATGGGCTTGGGCAGGTAACACGCCATTCCCATGGGTAAAACAAGTGGCATCTCACTTAGGTGGAACCAGAAACCCAATGGTGATTAGCTGGCCTGCCAAAATTAAGCATGACGAGCAAGTTAGAAGCCAATATTTACATTTAGTCGATGTCGTTCCAACCATCTTGGAAGCCAGTCATATTCCTATGCCAAAAACAGTGGATGGTTATGCGCAAAAGCCACTGGCTGGAAAGTCGTTTATGTCCAGTTTTAGCAATGTGAATGCAACAGGAAGAACCACGCAGTACTACGAAGTCTTTAGTAACCGTGCGATCTATAATGATGGTTGGTTAGCAAGCGCTCAACATACGTTACCTTGGCGTCAAGACCTTGCACCAGGCAACTGGGATAAGGACAAATGGGAGCTGTATAACCTCAACGAAGACTTCACCCAGTCAACGGATTTAGCTGCAAAAATGCCTGAAAAAGTTGAAGAGATGAAGAAACTCTTCGATAAAGAAGCACAAAAATATAGTGTTTATCCATTTGATGATCGTGGCGCAGCTCGCTTAATGATTAAGAAACCTACACCACCTGGAGCCGATCCAAATGCCACTCATTTTGTGTACCATGAGGGTGTTACACGTTTAGCAGAATCTTCTGCCCCTGCCATTAAAAACCGTTCTTGGAGCTTAAATGCAGACGTGGAAACTCAAGGTAGTCAAACCAAAGGGGTAATCATGGCATTTGGTGGTGTTGCAGCGGGTGTAGTGCTGTATGTGAATGAACAAGGTCAGCCTGTTTTTGATTACAATTATTTTGATAATCATAGCGTCATTAAATCCAACAAAGCATTACCAAATGGTAAATCTAAAGTGACTATGAACTTTGATTACGAAGGAAAAGAGCCTGGTCAAGGTGGCAAAGTCACCTTACTGGTTAATGGCGAAAAAGTAGCTGAAGGAAATGTACCGAAAACAATTTCAGGTCGTTTTGGTACGGATACTTTTGGCATTGGCGAAGACACGGGTCAGCCGGTTAGTTTTGCCTATAAACCACCTTTTAAATTTAACGGTAAAATTGAGCAAGTTGTCATTGATTTAAAATAAGATTTTAATCTAATAAATAAAACCCACGTCTGGTTTCAGGCGTGGGTTTTATTTTTATTATGGTGACAGCCCTATAAAAAGGTGAGGTGATTTTATTGGAGTTAACGTGCGGTGCAGAATTCAAAAAAAAGTAATAAAAATCAATGTGTTTGTTATTTAATCAGTTGGGCGAACTTTCGTAGGAGAGGAAAAAAAGAACAAACAAAATAATTTTTATTTAGTTATTGAAAAATAAATATTTTTTATCATAAATTAAGTGATTGATAGCAGAGATTGGTACAAATAAACCCTTGCTCGCATTTTTTTGATTGTTTAGTATCGAAGATGAAAATAACCATTTACCGATAAGATCATAACAACTTGGGGAATCGATACAAGATGCGCATAATACCCACACAGGATCCAACCCCACCATTAAAAACTATGCAAATTCAGGGGCAAACCTATCGTTACCATGTGATGATTAAACCTTCTGGGGCACAGTGTAATTTGGATTGTAGTTATTGTTTTTACCTACATAAACAAGACCTTTTACATCAACCAAAAACGCCGCGCATGCAAGCGTCGATGCTTGAATTGCATATTAAGCAATATATTGAAGCACAGACTGGTGATGAAATTATCTTTAGCTGGCAGGGGGGGGAACCGACCCTGATGGGCTTGGAGTTTTTTGAGCGCGTGGTTGAGCTACAACAAAAATATAAAAAGCCAAACCAACGTATTGAAAATGACTTGCAAACCAACGGCATTTTACTGGATGAAGAGTGGTGCGCCTTTCTTAAACGCCATCATTTTTTTATCGGATTATCTATTGATGGTCCTGCTGAATTTCACGATAAACATCGCTATAACAAAGGTGGAAAGCCAACTCATGCCAAAGTCATGCAGGCGGCAGCACTTTTGCATCATTACCAAATTCCGTTCAATGCCCTGTGTGTTGTGAACCGTGATAATGCCAAAAGACCGATTGATGTGTATCGCTTCTTGAGAGATCATGTTCGACCACGAATGATTCAATTCATTCCGGGCATGGAAAGTGCGCAATTCCAACAAACTGCGCCAGGGCAGTGGAATCCTGATGATTTACCAATGCTGGGAAGCTCTGCGACCCAACCGGGTACACCTGATTCAGTCGTGACAGACTGGTCTATTGCAGCAGATGACTGGGGCTATTTCCTTTCTCGTGTTTGGGGAGAATGGTTGAATAAGGATTATGGCAAAGTCTTTGTGGATCAATTTGAAAATATGGTGTCGATGATGTTTGGCTATGGTTCACAAAAATGTGTATCTGGACAAATTTGTGGCAAAGCATTGGCAATTGAACATAATGGTGACTTATTTTCCTGTGATCATTTTGTTTACCCAGAATATAAGTTAGGCAATATTCAAGAGACGCATCAAGGTGATTTGGTTTTTTCTGAGCGTCAAAAGCAATTTGCCTATGCAAAGTCAAATACCTTGCCTGAATATTGCCGTAAATGCGCTTATTTACAATATTGCTGGGGGAATTGCCCGAAAGACCGCTTCTTAAAAACTCCAGATGGAGAGGTTGGTTTGCATTATCTCTGTTCGGGGTTAAAGCAATTTTTCCATACGGCAACAACATCAAAGCATGATATTGCAAAACGCTTACAACGACATTAAAAAGAACTTGTACAACAAGAGCAGAATAAATTCTGCTCTCCAAAATAACTAAAAAGTCGGGGCGAAGTCATCTCTGGCCTCGGCTTCGTGAAATAAAAAACTCTAGTGCATCATAACAATCTGAATAAGAGAGAATATCATGTGAAACGTCTAATGGTTTGGTCGCTTTCTTAATGAGGCTCGTCATGCTCAAGAGCAACTGGATATTTAAAATAAGTAGTTCGAAGTTGATCTAGCTAAAATTCAAGCTGATCATTGGCTCATTTCAAGACTTTCTGTTGCTGGCTGAAATATGAATCAACTTTGGATACTTCAGAATTGAGGATGAATATCCAACGAGAGAAAGCCTTGCTCTAAATTCAGTTGAGATAAAGCCAGAAAATAAGGATGTCTTGGTTCGGTATTTATGCTAAAGATATTTCTGTCTATTTTTTATTTAATGTTGTGTGCCTAGCACCACAGCCTTCAAGTAATAAATTTCCATGCGCATTTGAGATGGTAAATATAGGGTCGGTACTTGACCAAATTGAGGCGCATGTAGGACGTGTGTGGGTCTCGAATCGACAGTTTGCGTATCAATGTGAAGCATATGCTCGGCGAAGTGTACGCACATCGGGTTTTGATGGATGTATTCATACTGTTTCAATCCATCTCCTATGCTTTGCTCTCGTTTCAATATAACAGCAATAGAACTGACGGCTTTTGATTATTTAAATAGGCGTAATTAACAGGAATACTTATGCGAAATATCGTAAAGCTCTGAATTGCTTATGAGGATGTATTTTTAATGGAGCAGCGTCTGAGTCAATGACCAGAAGATGACCAAAAACTATCTCATCGTAAAGAGTATATAAAAGATTGATCCGAAGAAAACGATAAATTTCAGCATCAATAGCTAAGCGTTATAAAAGCAAAGGGCTTATGACTTAAGCCCTTATCAGCCTTAGCAATAAAGTATTAGTTAATTGAATAGGCACCATCAACTTTCACTATCGCACCATTTACAAAGCTTGCTGCATCAGACGCGAGGAAGACTACCACGTTAGCAATTTCTTCAGGCTTACCTAAACGCTGCATTGGAGAACGTTGCATAATGCCATTGAATACTTCAGGCATATCTTTCAATGGTTGGATAAGCGGCGTATCGATCCAACCCGGAGCAACAGCATTTACGCGAATTTTGGCTTGGGCCATGCTCAGTGCATGTGAGAAGGTAAGTTGATCAATGGCACCTTTAGAACAAGAGTATGCTGGTGCAATACCTGAACCAAATTGCGCGTACAGTGAAGACACGTTAATGATCGATGGATTGTCCGATTTAGCTAAGGCTTTAGCAGCGACTTCACTGATATAAAAAACAGAGGTGAGGTTAACTTCTAGCACTTTTTTATAGGTGTCTAATTCGTGCTCTGAGACAGAACCCATACCTGCGCCGTTGAATAAAGTATCAATGCGATCTACTTTTGCGAAAAAAGCATCGACAGCGGCTTTATCGGTGACATCCATTTCGACAGCTTCAATATCCAAACCAGTTGGGAAAACTGCCTTGGCTGCTTGTAAGCCAAGCGCCCATACTTTTGCACCACGTTCAGCAAATGCGACTGCAACGGCTTGACCAATACCAGATGTGCCACCTGTCACGACGGCGATTTTATTTTCAAACATCTTTGAGTTAAATGTTTCCATGATCTTTTTATCCTAGTTTAAGTGGCATCAATGCTTCCTGATTGATGCCATTTAACTTAGCGTTATATATCGCTGTAGAAAAGAATGGAAATAAAAACAGCAGGATTTCCATTCTTTGGAATGGCTGTTTTAGGTGCTTGCTAGAATCGTTTGATGAGTGATTTCTAGGGCGACCAAAGCATGGAAAAAATTGAATAGTTCTATTTTCAAAAGAACATTCATACTGAACTTGTGGGATTGATCAATCACTATATCTTAGCAGGATTTAATTTAGCTTAATCATTCAGTATGTTGAATACATAGAAGAATAAAGTATAGGAAAAGCCGATGTTGCTTTTAGAAGAAATTTTTAAAACTAAAAAAGTACAACAGAGTGATGAGTTTAATCTGAGAATACATCGTGGGCTGAGTTGGTTAAAGCAGGCATTACTGCTCGATCATGATCCCGATTTACAATTTATCAGCCTGTGGATTTCCTTCAATGCGATATATGCACAAGACTTGGGGCAAAGTCAGGACAAACAGAGTTTACGTCAGTTCTTACATTTAATTTGCCAACATGATGTCGATCATAGAATTTATAGCATTTTATGGGACAAATTTAGTCAGCCTATTCGTATGCTCTTAGACAACCAATACACCTATCAAGGGTATTGGGACTATCAAAATAAGAAAATTGCTTTAGAGGTCTGTAAGGCTCAGCTTGAACAAGAAAAGAAGAAAGTGGCGAAAGCGCTACAGCAGAAGCATTCGGTCGATATTTTACTGGTACTGTTTAACCGTTTATATACCTTGAGAAATCAGCTGATGCATGGCGGTTCAACCTATAAGAGTTCATTGAACCGCAAGCAGCTACAAGATGGCTGTCAAATTTTATCGGCTTTGCTGCCCGCATTTTTGTACATTGCTTTGGAGAATGCAGATAGTCTCGATTTGGGTAAACCCTTTTACCCCGTGGCTCAGGTCAGTTAGCGTTCAAAATGAAGTGCCCAAACAAAAAGACAGTTTACTGAGTAAACTGTCTTTTTGAGGGTTAAGCAATACCCTGTTTTTTGCTATACAGGGTATCCAGCAGAGCAAAGACACCTGCCATCATCACCAGTGTAATACCGACCAAACACGTACTGCTCCAGCCGCCGTGATGCCATGCATAGACACCTAGCGCCGAGCCACACGCACCACCAATAAAATATAAGGTCATATAGATGGAGTTCACCCGAGACTTCGCATCGGGGCGTAAACGGAAAATCACGTTTTGGTTACAACTGTGTGTGGTTGCAAGCCCTAAGTTAATCAGTGCATAACCGATGATGTAGCTGATGAGTGAACTCCCGCCTAAATATAGGAACACCCAACTGAGGGCTAACGTCCCACAGCCGACCCACGTCAAAAGTAGGGTATAACCGCGATCAGCCCATTTACCAATCCACTGGGTGGAGAGTGCGCCAAATACGCCGACCAAAGTCACTACGCCGACTAAAACATCCGAAAGTTGAAATGGCTCAGAGGTTAAAAGTAAGGCAATGGTTGAAAACAGCATACTCATGGCAGCAAAAGCAAATCCACCCGTGATTGAGCGAAACACCAAACGAGGCTCTTGTTGTAGCAGACTCCCCATGGACTTAAAAATGTCGAAATAGGTGATTTTGAGTTTTGGTAGTTGCGGCAGTTTTCCTTTCATCAGAAGAGCCAAAGCAAACATGGCAATGCCACTCAGCACATAAATCATTTTCCAGTGCCATAAGTCTGAGAGTAATCCCGCCACACTGGTCGACAGTAAGATCCCGACCAATAAGCCACTCATGAGAAAACCGACCACTTCTCCCGTTTTTTCAGGTTTGACTGCCATCGTGGCCAGAGGAATCAGCACTTGTGCTGCGACAGAAAAGAGTCCTGTAATAATGGTGCCTAGCCAGAGCATCGATAAGTTGGTGGATGTCGCACAGATAAACAGTCCAGCAGATGCGCCAAACATCAGGAATGGAATCAGTTTGGCTTTGTTCAACATGTCGCCTAAGGGCACAATGAACAGTAAACCCAAAGCATAGGAAACTTGCGCAAAGGTTACGGTCAAAGCCACTTGTTCTTCTGGCGCTTGAAAGCTTTGCTGAATAGAGGAAATCAAAGGCTGGCAATAATAGTTTGCCCCTGCACATAAGCCGCAGACAATTGCCATCAGCCAGAGCAGAGATTTGTCTCGACTGATGTCGAAAGAAGTATTCATAATGAGCCTTTGATGAGGGAGTATTTTTTAGAATGACGTTTACATCGTGCTTGAGCTAAATAGATGCATCGTTTCAGAAATTGTATACGAAGCTGATTCAAAAGCCTAAAACAAGCGAGAAAAGACTGCATAAAAAATGAGTCGAAGATGAAGACACAGAAAATAGCATGACCTGTTCTTAGGAAGGTGTTTTCGTCCAATACAATCAAAAAATGATGATGTTTCGAATTTCCTGTCAAAAAATCATAAAAATCTTTAAAAAATTCTGAACGCACCCATCTATTTTGTATGAAATTGTTGCATTCGATCATTTTTACTCATCATGCACATCAAAGATTTGGGACAAATTACTGAAATATTCATCTATTTAGGGTGTTTTTGCTCAATTATGGTGCATTTCTGCTTGGGGCTAGTATGTAAATGCGCGCCATTATCATCCGATAAAATATGAAAAAAACATTTTTGTTGGTCATTCCTCGTTTCAGATCTAGTTAAACGCGATCAACCCCTCCCTGTATTTTTAGATGATCCATTCCAAATACGCGTTTTAGTTGAGCTAAATTTTGAGCATTGGCATTCTTGATCGATGAAAAATAGGGACAGGCCAATTCGAAGCTTTTGCAAATGGGGCAAAACTGTCATTTAAGTCAATGTCTGCAAAGTTTGCTTGACAGCAGATGGTAAAGCTCGATGAATGACGGGTTCGGGTTAATGTCAATGTGGTGGTTCATATTCTTGGATTGGTCAAAAAGATCAATACTGCGGAATTAAAGGACTTGGTTTTGTGCAAAAAAAGTGCAGATTTTAGTGTGTAAAGATCTGTGGTTCAGAATTTGAATAGAAATAAATCAATTTTTAAGCGGATTCAAAGCAAATAAACGCAATATCACCCAATATTTTTTATGAATCACCAGTTCAGTATATGGGTATTTATTAAATAAATAGTGGGTGGTATTTTAAAAAAGTTTCATTAGAATCCAAAAATTCATAAGAACATCCTGTGAGAAAACATTGCCTAATGGGTGATGTTTACTTTAAGAAAAACTAGCTTGAGGGACGCTCATGCAGATCGGAATTCCAGCCGAAACTGTCGTCGGTGAAAATCGTGTAGCCGCAACGCCAGAAACGGTAAAAAAGTTGATCAGTGCTGGTCATAGTGTAGTGATTGAACGTAGAGCGGGTGTGAAAGCTGCTTATATCGACAGTGCCTATGAGCAAGTCGGTGCTACGCTGACAGATGATGCCTATACCGGTAGCCAAATGATTTTAAAAGTACGTGCCCCTCAGGGTGCTGAAATTCAAAAGCTTGCGCCAAATACATCGGTTATTGCCATGTTTGACCCGTACCGTAATACGGAGCTTGATCAATTTGCATCACAACACGTGTCTGCATTTGCTTTGGAGCTACTGCCACGGACTTTATCTCGTGCGCAGAACATGGACGTATTATCTTCACAAGCCAATTTGTCGGGTTACAAGTCAGTGCTTCTTGCTGCGGCAGAGTACCAGCGCATGTTCCCAATGTTGATGACGGCTGCGGGTACTGTAAAACCTGCACGTGTCGTGATCATGGGGGTCGGTGTTGCGGGTCTACAAGCGATTGCGACAGCAAAACGTTTGGGTGCTGTGGTTGAAGCAACGGATTTACGTCCGACGGCGAAAGATCAGGTGGAATCTTTGGGTGGCAAATGGTTAGACGTACCTATGTCAGCGGAAGAACAGCAAAAAGCAGCCGATGCTGCGAAAAATGGTTATGGTTGGATGCCGGGTGAAGACTATATTCGCGATCAAGCCATTATTGTGGATAAAGCTGTATCGAATGCTGACATCGTGATTACTACTGCACTTTTACCAGGTCGTAATGCGCCACGTCTGATTAAGGCGGAAACGGTTGCCAAAATGAAACCAGGTTCAATCATCCTTGATATGGCGGTTGAAACAGGCGGTAACGTTGAAGGTTCTAAGAATGGTGAAAATGTTGTGACTGACAACGGTGTGACCATTCTAGGTATTCCAAACATTCCGTCTACGGTTTCAACTGAAGCTTCTGCTTTGTATGCACGAAATGTCTTGAACTTCTTAGATACTTTATTTGATGCAGAGAAAAACTTTGCCATCAATCCTGAAGAAGAAATTCAAAAAGCCCTTCTAGTAACTCATGGCGGTCAAGTACTGCTGAAGCGTGGTTAAGGAGATAGATCATGGTTGAAACAATTACAATTTTCGTCCTTGCCATCTTTGTAGGCTACTACGTCGTGTGGGGCGTTACGCCAGCACTACATACACCACTTATGGCAGTAACCAATGCGTTGTCATCGATCATCGTGGTGGGTGCAATGATTCAAACTGTAGGAATTCCTGCAATTGGTGTTGATGCGAATGTTGCATTCCAAAGTGTGAATGTGGTGAGCATCTTGGGTGCAATTGCGGTGTTCTTAGCAAGTATCAATATTTTCGGTGGCTTCGCAGTAACAGCGCGTATGCTTGAAATGTTCAAGCCAAAGCAAAAGAAAAAAGAGGGCTAATATATGGAATTCATTCGAGACTATGCGGATTGGTTCTACCTGATTGGTGCTGTCCTCTTTATCTTAACTTTACGTGGTTTGTCTGGCCCGAAGACGGCTATTCAAGGTAACCGTTACGGCATGATTGCAATGGCGATTGCTGTAGTGACCACCTTCTTTGTGGCAGATCATCCTGTGATTTGGATGATTGGCGGTGCGATGGTGCTGGGTGCGATTGTGGGTATTGCCCGCGCACGTACTGTACCTATGACGCAGATGCCTGAAACGGTCGCATTGATGCACTCTTTGGTGGGTCTGGCTGCGGTATTGATTGCGATTGCGGCAATTCTACATAACAACCAACTGACTGCATTATTTGCACAAAATGAAGCTGCATTAACTGCTGCGGGTGTACAACATGCACACATGAGCAAGGTTCATTTATTTGAATTGTTCGTGGGGTGTTTCGTCGGTGCGATTACCTTTACAGCGTCTGTATTCGCTTATGGTAAATTGGCTGCGAAAAAATGGGCAAAAACTATTTCTGGTGCATGGGTTAAACCTGTACAAGCGCTGATTTTCCTTGCAATGTTGGCATGTGGTGTGTACTTCTTCACGACAGGCAACATGAATGCATTCTGGGCCATGACTGTACTTGCACTTGCATTCGGTTGGGTGTGGATTGCACCAGTTGGCGGCGGTGATATGCCAGTGGTGGTATCGCTATTGAACTCCTTCTCTGGTTGGGCAGCAGCAGGTATTGGTTTCACACTTGAAAACAATATGTTGATCGTTGCGGGTTCACTGGTGGGTTCTTCAGGTGCGATTCTGTCTTACATCATGTGTAAAGCCATGAACCGTTCAATCATCAACGTTTTGTTTGGTGGTGCAATGGGTGGAACTGCGGTAGCTTCTGCGGACAAAGGCGAACAAGCACAGCGTAACCATCGTTCTGGTTCAGCAGATGACGCAGGCTTCTTGATGTCAAATGCAGACAGCGTTGTGATCGTACCGGGTTATGGTATGGCACAAGGCCGTGCACAAAATGCGGTGAAAGAACTGTGTGAGATCTTGAAAGAACAAGGTGTAAAAGTGCGCTTCGCGATTCATCCAGTGGCTGGTCGTATGCCGGGTCACATGAACGTACTTTTGGCTGAAGCTGACGTGGCGTATGAAGACATCTTAGAGATGGATGAGATTAACTCAGACTTCCCTGCAACAGATGTGGTGCTTGTGATTGGTGCGAATGACGTGGTCAACCCTGCGGCGAAAGACGATCCAACATCTCCAATCTATGGCATGCCAATTCTTGAAGCACATAAAGCACGTACCATTATGGTCATCAAACGCTCTATGGCGACAGGTTATGCAGGTCTAGACAACGATTTGTTCTATAACGAAAAAACCATGATGATCTTTGGTGATGCGAAGAAAGTGGTTGAAGATATGACCAAAGCAATCAATGGTGGTGGACACTAATCCTCCTCCTAGAGTGTATAGAGACCACCTTCGGGTGGTTTTTTTATGTTTGCAGCTTTTGCTAAGATGATGTGTATCTTTTCAATAAGAAAACAAGATGAACATAAATCAGATTTCGTTTCAGGTGTTGCTGATCTTTAGTGGGTTCGTTTTGAGTCAAACTACTCAGGCTCAAGTCTTCGAAATAAAAAATGCATCGAAACGCTATGATGTAAAAATAACGACGAGCTGTACGGACAGGAGCTGCGATGGACAAGCCAATATTGATCTTTACCTAAAAGGGACAGTACAGCGCTTTCAGCGTATTTCCTCGGCTGAATTGACGATGGATCTGGACGAAACTGACAAACCATCTGTCAATGTGGTGCAGCTTTATGGTGAGCAAAGTGCCGTGATTTTTGCCGACTTTAATTTTGACGGCAGTGAGGATGTCGCCATCCGTAATGGTAACTATGGTGCTTATGGCGGGCCAACTTACGATGTTTATGTCTTTCATCGGACTAAAAATAAATTTGTGCTGAGTCAGGAGTTATCGGCCTTAACTCATGAAAATTTGGGCATGTTTGAGGTCGATCCAAAACAGAAAAGAATCTTAACCTTCAATAAAAGTGGGTGTTGTTATCATATTCGTTCGGAATATATCGTGATTCCTAAACACGGCTTGAGTTTAGTCAAAGAGTTTATTGAAGATGCAACAGTTCAAGCGGGAAAGGTTAAAGTGACGGAGCGAACGCTGAATCGTGGTCGATGGGTAGAGAGGGTTCACTATTATGCTGTGGATGAGTACTATAAAAACTAAAAGCTATGTTTTATCAATCAGCTGATAAATTCATTTTGACCTCTTGTATGGTGTATCGCTTTTTCGCCTTGTTTGAATTGTCCATTTATATTGGTGGGCATGGGTCATGATTAAATATCTGTAAGGTGTTGAAACACTGGCATTGATTTTGCAATTGAGATGAATAATCTTTGGGGGATTATTCATGAAAAAAATAAAATACTTACTCTTCTTTGTGTGCTGTATTGCTTTACCCAGTTTTGCTGCAGAGCCCCTGCCAACACAGGCTCAAAATATTCAAGAAATTCGTCTCTCGCTCGACAGTGTCTGGGTGGTGCTCGGTGGCATTTTAGTGTTTTTCATGCAAGCAGGTTTTGCCCTGATTGAAAGTGGTTCGGTGCGCTCTAAAAACACCATTAATGTACTCATGAAAAACTATATGGATGCCTGTTTAGGAGGCCTGGTCTTTTGGTTGATTGGCTTTGGTTTGATGTTTGGTGTCAATTCGAGTGGCTGGATAGGAACCTCACATTTTGCTCCCAATGCCATGGATGACTGGCACTGGAACCTCTTGTTCTTTCAAATGATGTTTGCGGCCACCGCCACGACGATTGCCAGTGGGGCGATGGCTGAGCGGATTCACTTTGTGGCGTATATCGTGAGTGCTGCGGTGGTCAGTGGTTTGATCTACCCGATTTTTGGTGCATGGGCTTGGGGGAGCTTATTTGATGGTGAAGGTTGGTTAAAAGCCATGGGTTTCATTGACTTTGCAGGTTCAACGGTGGTGCATTCGATTGGTGGATGGGTGGCTTTAGCCGGAATTATTGTGTTGGGGCCTCGTTTAGGGCGGTTTGGGCGCAATGGACAAGTCCATTATTTGGCAGGACATAATTTACCGTTGGTGGCGCTAGGCGGTTTTGTTCTATGGCTGGCATGGTTTGGTTTTAATGCGGCCTCTACTGTGAAGGCAGATGTGTGTATTGGGCGGATTGCCTTGAATACACATTTGGCGGCGTGTGCTTCGGCAGTTGCCTATATGGTTTATACCCTAATACGTGGTAAAGCAATTTTAATGCGCGGCACCATTAATGCCTCCTTGGGTGGGCTGGTTGCAATTACGGCGGGCTGTGCAACCATGAGTCCACTGTATGCCATCATCAGTGGGGCGGTTGCAGGTGTGTTGGTCAGTATTTTACCGCTGGTGATGGAAAAACTCCGCTTGGATGATGTGGTCGATGCGGTGACTGTGCATGGTTTTTGTGGGGCATGGGGCACATTGGCAGCGGGTTTGTTTTTTGAAAACAATATGTTTAATGCGGGGATCATTGCGGTACAAGGCTTGGGGATTTTAACGGCCTTTGCTTGGGGTTTTGGTGTGGCATTGATCGTCTTTAAAGTCTTGGACCTCGTTCTTGGTGGTTTGCGGGTGAGTAAACAACATGAACAACGTGGCTTAGACTATACCGAACATGCAGAACTGTCTTATCCCGAGTTTCAGCGTGATGTGACGTTTGAAACTGATGATATGACCAAACGTCATTAATGAAAGAGGATAGCTCATGTCGACTGAAACATTAACTATTTTACAAAAACGCCAAGCGATCGAGCGTGGACTGAGTCGGTACTTACAAGGAACACTTTTAGAGCAAGTATTAAATCACTGGGAAGCGAAATATGGTGATCAACCCTCCTTTGTCCTGAATCGTTTTTTGAGTGAAATTTGCACCACAGAGGAATTACGTTACTTCCGAAAAGACATGCTCAAAAATGTCTTGGCAGAGATGGCCCAAGTTGAAAAACAAGTGTTGTTGAACCCATCTGCAAAAGCATCGAAAAGCGAACAAGGGGGAGCAGTGTTACTCGATGCATTGACGTTTTTTATGCAAAATATCTGTCAAGCAGTCAAAGCCGTTGATGTGCAGGAGTTTGAGCGTGAGGTGAAAACGCAGCTAGATGCTTTATCCATTGTGATTGATAGATATCAGGCCTTGGATGATCGAGCAGTACTTGAAGCTTTGCCCATGACTCAATATGCGCAGGTCTTGACGGTTTTTTATGAAAATTATTGTGAATTTTATGGTCCAGCAAAAGCAGATCAACTCTATGCCCATGTGAAGCGCCAAGTGAAAGAGCGCTACCCAATGGTCGATATGCATCGCTTAATTTAAATAAAATTAGACATAAAAAAAGCGACCTTCAGGTCGCTCTTTTCATATTAGGCTACAGTTTCTTCTGGGGCTGCACGCCAAAGGCTTTCTAGATCGTAGAAACGACGCGCTGTTGGCAACATCACGTGCACAACAACAAAGCCAAGATCAATCAAGATCCATTCTGCATCACGTTCGCCTTCGACACCGAGAGGGCGAAAACCTGCTTTACGTGCTTCTTCAGCAACGTTATCAGCAAGTGCTTTGATGTGACGCGTTGATGTACCGCTTGCAATCACAATTGCATCAGCGACGTTGCTGATTAGGCTGACATCAATTGCTAAAATATCTTTTGCTTTTACATCTTCAAGGGCTTCATGTACAACTTTTAAGCAAGCTTGTACGTCGGCAGCTTGGGTATTCATTGCGAAATCGTGAGAATTAGAAGCGCTGGGCGATGGTTCTAAATTCATAAAGGGAATTTTTCCGGACAATAACTCATCTTATAATATAGCGTTTTTAGGCGAAAATTTCAAATCCGCAATGGTTCAACTTTGAGGATGCGCAGCAAAGTATTTTGCCTTCCATGCAAAGGACTGAGTTGAAACAGTTTTTGGTCGATATTCCGCCGCAATAAAACCGTCATAACTGCTGTGTTGTAGCCATTCAAAAATATTTGCATACATAATTTGTGCAGTATCTGGTTCATGCCGCCCCGGACAGTCTGCAAATTGGATGTGACCAATAGCTTGAATATTTTCTTGTAGCCCTTGCAACACATCTTCACCCATCATGGCCATGTGATAGCAGTCGTATTGCATTTTAAGTGCGGGGTGTTGTACTGCTTCTAACATTTCCTGTGCTTGGGCAATATTTTGCACTAAGAAGCGCGGCATATCGGTGCCGTTGATCATTTCAAAGACAGGCTGAATGTCATGTTCACTGAACATATGGCAGGCCAGTTTCAGGTTTTTGGACAAGGTATTTAAACAGGGCAGTAGGTCGGCATCTAGGGGTTGTTTACCCGCAAGGATATTCACACTTGGCACTTTGAGTGCGCTGGCATATTGTACTGCTAACTGAAGAGCGTGATGAAACTCTAACTCTTTGCCGGGGACACCTGTGAGCCCATTTCCACCAGTCATTAAGTCGCCCGCAGGAACGTTAATGAGGCAGAGACTTAGGTCATAAAGCGTAAGCTGAGTTTGAATTTGTTCAATGCTGAGTTCATAGGGAAATTGGATTTCCACATGCTTGAAGCCAGTAGCTTGCGCTAAAGCAAAACGCTCAAGCAACGGTACTTCGGTAAAAATCATGGATAAATTTACAGCAAGTTTGGTCATGATTTTCTCCTGATTTTATTTGGCTTGTTGTTCTACTTGTAATATGACTGAGGCAAGATCAGCTTCAGCATAGCCTTGTTGTTGGTGTACTTGCAATTGCTGAAGTGCTCGCGCTGCAACAGGAATGTCGAGTTGGTGCTGCGCAGCAAGCTGCACGGCGTTGTTCAAGTCTTTGGATAGGGTTTGAACTTTCCACTGTACGGGCTCAAACAGATGAGTCGCCATACGTGGACTTAAAATTTGGAAGGGTTTCGAATCGGCAAAACCGCCTGCAAGCGCAGGTGCGAGTAAGCGAGTGTCCACGCCAGCTTTGGATGCTAAAGCAACCGCTTCTGCAATCAGCGTGCTATTGGCTGCCACAATCAGTTGATTACAAATTTTGGTGGCTTGTCCTGTTCCTGTGTTGCCCATACAGGTGACACGTTGCGACAAGATATTATAAATCAAAGACAAGTCTTGAATCGTCTGTGCATCGCCACCAGCAAAGATGACCAGCGTACCTTGTTCCGCACCGACAGTCCCCCCTGAAACAGGTGAGTCGATCCATTGCACCTGTTTTTGTTCGGCACGTGCTGCAAGACTCAGGGTTTGCTCCACCGAAAGACTGGAAAAGTCGATGATTACTTGCTTCGCCGTCAAAAACGGTTCGATTTGTTCATAAACGCTGAGTGCAGCTTTGTCGTCGGCTAAACATGTTAGGACTATAGGATATTCAGCAATATTCTGTAGTGCTAAGTCTGTCGCCCCCAAATCAATGAGTGCATCGCAGGCACTGCGGGTACGGTTCCATACAGCGACTTCGAAACCCGCTTGAAGTAAGCGGGTGGCCATCCGGCTTCCCATGAGTCCCATGCCGAGAAATGCAATTTTAGTGTGTCGATCGAAATTCATGGGACCCTCTTTGATTGTCAGTGCTTAAATACTGTTATTTATATTGGCGTGGTAGATACTGCACGTCGGGTTGTTTATCTTTTTTACGTGCGATTTGGCTATTTTTACCTAACAGTAATTTGAGCTGCCAAATTTTTTCCAAACGTAAGGATTTTTTAGGCTCATGCTGCATGGCATCCAGCACATATTTTGAGGCCATGAGCGCATCTGGTGAGCGTTGTAACATTTCTTCTGCAATGGCTTGGGCTTTAGCAAGCGGTGATTCATCAAGATGTGTGACTAAGCCGATTTCTTTGGCATAAGTTGCATCGAAAATACGTGCCGTAAGTGTTAATTCTTTGGCAAGATCTAGTCCGATTAGACCTTTCAAAGAACGCGTCAGTCCCATATCCGGAACCAGTCCCCAACGGCTTTCCATAATCGACATTTGGGTTGCAGGGTGTGCGACACGAATGTCTGCCGCTAAAGCCAATTGCATACCAGCGCCAAAGCAAAACCCTTCAATCGCGGCAATCACAGGAACAGGCAGTTCTTGCCAAATCAGGAAAGCTTTTTGAAATAGACTTTGTCCCGGTTTAATCAGCTCCCATGCGGCATAGGCGCGATTCTTCGGATTGTTCAAATCGGCAAGATCAATGCCTGCACTAAAGACTTGCGCTTCACCAGTGAGGATGACACAGCGAATGCTGCGGTCTTTTTTAATTTTTTCAGCAGTTTTAACCAATTGGCGCAACAGGTCGAAACTCATCGCATTGCGTTTGTCTGGACGGTTTAGTGAAACTGTGGCAATGCCGTTTTTGTTTTCAATGCGAAGTAAAGCCATGATGAGAACTCTTATTTTTTGCTCGCATGGAGCATAGCATAGCTCTCGTGCGGATAAATGACACCAAGAGTCACGTCGAAACTTGTCTTTGGTGCCATGCTCTTTTGAATGTTTTATGGGCTATGTTTGATTAAAATTTGCTGTGCCGCATGTTGTACTTGTTCAATCACAACTTTGAGTTCATTGAAACGCTTGATGGTTTCTTGAACAAACTGTTCATCTGCTTTACGACGCTCTTTACGTAAGGTTGAAACAAACTGTTCAAATGTCCCTGTTGCTTCTTGTAAGTTGGGTACACCGACATAGCGTGTTGCACCATACAGACGGTGTAGCACATGCTCCAATTGTGGGAAATCTTCCATTTCAATCAACTGCTTCATTTCATGCAGCTCAGTATCAAAACTATCCATTAACATACGCAGTAAGTCGACTGCTAAGTCTTCTTTGTTGGCGGCTAACTGTAAGCTTTGCTGCCAGTCGAGTACCTTCGGATCAAGTGCTTCAATCACGATGGCCTTTTCAACGGGTGAGCCTTTGTTGAAACGATCAGTGGTCCAATGGGTCAGGATTTGGATAATCTGATCAATTTGAATCGGTTTGGTGACATAGTCATCCATGCCGACTTGCAGTAGTTTTTGTTTTTCATCGGCCAATGCATGTGCGGTGAGGGCAATGATGGGCAAACGCTTATGGTTTTCAATGGTTGACTCCAGCGCACGAATGGCACGTGTGGTATCGACCCCCGACATGACAGGCATTTGAATATCCATAAATACCAAATCAAAAGCTTTGCTGTCGTGTTCAGCGCGCTCTTGTAAAATCTCTAAGGCTTGTTGGCCGCTTAAAGCTTTTGTTGTCGTGACATTCAATTCGCCTAGTAGTGCTTCAAGGACAATCAGGTTAGGGAGATGGTCATCCACCGCTAAAATATGTAAGCCTTGACCATTGAAGGACTCCATTTCGTCTTCTTCAAATAGCGGTTGATTGCTGAGCAGTTGAATCAAAGCACTCCGACTGAGTGGTTGGTATAATGGTCGTGCGCGATACTCATTTAGTGTGGTCAAATCAAGTGACATCTGGTAGCCATAAACCGCAAGGTTACCGCTATAACGCTGACGAATTTCTTTTAATAAGGCTTCGGTATCACCACTGTGGTCAACAATCAACCATGTGTTTTCCACATCTTGAGGCAGTCTGTTGAGGTGACTGAACAAGTCTAAAATTGAACTCGATTCGATGTGCTCCACAGCATAGTCTTCAAGATAATGACGCAGAATATTGGCCGTTGCAGGATGTGCCAAATACGAGACCACTTGCATATCGCTAAACTGAGGATGCTCAACGTACTCATCTTCTTCATTGACCATAAACATGGCTGTAAACCAGAAAGTGGAACCTTTTTCGGTTGGCGCGCGTTCTTGGTTGTCCTCAAATCCAATTTGCCCCTGCATCAAATGCACCAGCTGTTTGGAAATCGCTAGGCCTAGACCTGTACCGCCAAATTGGCGCGTGACTGAAGCATCACCTTGCGAGAAAGACTCAAACAGTTTTTTGCGGTCGGTTCCACTGAGTCCGATGCCGCTGTCTTGTACACTAAAGTGCAATAGGCACTGTCCAATATCATCTTGTTCCATTCTTGCGCGGACGATGATCTCGCCATCAGGAGTAAACTTAATGGCATTGGAAATCAGGTTGGTTAAAATTTGTTTGAAGCGTAGGGCATCTCCAACCACATGCTTTGGCACATTGTCGGCATAGTAAAAGGCCATATCGATATGCTTTTGTGCAGCAAGAGGAGATAGCATATCCATAACATCAAAAATTGCTTCTTCTAGATCAAAAGTGGCAGTATCGAGTTCTAGTTTACCTGCATCAATTTTTGAAAAATCTAAAACATCGTTAATCAGTGCCAGTAAGTGTGCAGATGATTTTCGGATGGTTTGTAAATACAGATTTTGATCATTGTTGAGGTTGTCTTGACGCAGTAAGAGATGAATAAAACCATCAATACTGTTCAGTGGCGTGCGCAGTTCATGGCTGATATTGGCCAAGAACACTGACTTGGACTGACTGGCTGAAATGGCTTGGTCACGCGCTTGACGATAGGTAATGTTTTGCACTTCTAAAGTGTCAAGGGTTCGACGTAAATCGTCTTCCGTCTGCTCAGTGTGTTCTTTCAATTCTAAAAAACTAAAATGCAGGCGTTTCACCACATTGGCAATATCGCGCTGTAGTAAGCGTAATTCACCAGTACTGTTAATCAGCATGTGTTGATCAAGAGTGTCGGCATTTAAACGTTGCAGCTGCATGCGAATTTCATACATCGGCGCAATCCAGCGACGCGAGTAGAAATTTAAACAGAGTAAAAGCAATAAGAGTGTCAACAGACCCGTCGCAATCAACACAATCAACACGCGATAACGGGCAATTTGTAAGGGCTGGTTATCTAATTCAACCACCAACTGCGCAGGTGTGCCTGTAAATTGGTTGATGGGCAAACCATATACCGTATTGCCTTTAAAATTCATCGGGCCAAAAAAATCAGTATTTTTTTTCAGCGCGGGCCATGGCGCTTGGTCTTGGTAGCCAATGCTGAGTTTGTTATTGCCTTTGTCATCAATAATTGCGGCACGAATCAGATGTTTTTCATCTAACATCTTTTGCATCAAATAACGTGCATTTTCATACTGCCAAGGGGAGGCATTCACCAAATTGATCGCCGCTTCTGCATCCAGCTGATAGCGCGTTAAAATCGCTATCGCCATTTGTCGCTGCTGGGCTTTGGCCGCATTTGAAGTTTCGGTAATAACCAGTAATGCACCTACACAGGCCAAAATCATAATCGGCACGAAAATAAGTGCAATGAGCTGTCCATAAGCATGGTTTAAGTGCAGACGATTAAATAACTTTTTATTGATATTTGACATGGTGCAAGTGATTTATTCCCTATGCTTTGAAGTGTAGCACGCTTTATAAAAAATCGATGGTGCTTTAATCACTTTCACGAAAAAGCACGCTAAATGGGTGCAGGGACAGGCATTTTTCCATACAATAGGCGCACCTCGATCAAGGTGCAAAGAATGAGTACTACATCCACTGATTTTCAAGCAGACGAATTTTTGTTAGATCACTATGTTGGAAAAACTCCACTGGTGCGTTTACAGCGTCTGGCAAGTCAAACTCAAGCAACAGTATTGGCAAAGTTAGAAGGCAACAACCCTGCAGGTTCTGTCAAGGACCGTCCCGCGTATAACATGATTATGCAAGCGGAAAAGCGAGGGCAAATCCAGCCGGGCGATACCTTGATTGAAGCGACCAGTGGAAATACCGGCATTGCACTGGCGATGGTTGCTGCGATGCGTGGCTATCAGATGAAACTGATTATGCCCAACAACATGAGCCAAGAACGTAAAGATGCAATGCGTGCTTATGGCGCGGAACTGATTGAAGTGACCAAAGAACAGGGCATGGAAGGTGCACGTGATTTGGCTTTGCAAATGCAAGAAGAAGGCAAAGGGCATGTACTCAACCAGTTTGGTAATCCTGATAATGTTGAAGCGCATTATTTAACGACTGGGCCTGAACTTTGGCAGCAAACGGGTGGCAAAATTACTCACTTTGTGAGCTCAATGGGCACTACAGGCACCATTATGGGAGTCTCTAAATATCTCAAAGAGATGAACCCCGACATTCAAATTATTGGCCTACAGCCATCAGATGGTTCAAGTATCGCTGGGATTCGCCGTTGGCCTGAAGAATATTTACCAACCATTTTTGACCGCAGTCGGATTGATCAAATTATTGATATTCCGCAAATTGAAGCGGAAAGAACCATGCGTAAATTGGCGCAAAAAGAAGGGATTAGCGCAGGAACTTCTTCAGGTGGTGCGGTGTGGGCATCAATTAAAATTGCTGAAGAAAACCCCGGTGCTGTCATTGCGTGCATTATTTGTGACCGTGGTGACCGTTATTTATCGACGGGTCTTTTCTCTGTGGTTGATCCTGAATAAAACAAAAAATAGAGTCTTAGATATGCGCTTACCTGTTCTCACCTTTGATATTGAAACCATGACTGATTTGAGATCGGGGGCGCATTTATATGGTTTAGATTTGCCTGAGGCTGATTTGGAGGCGGCACTGACCAAATTGCGTCGCCAAGAATCAGGCATGGATTTTCAGCGTTTGGCTTTGCATGAAATTGTGTGTATTTCAGGCTTGTGGCTAGACGACCAAGGCCAGATGAAACTCTTTTCTTTTAGCCGTGAACAATATTCGGAAGCAGAAATTCTTAGTAAGTTTTTATCCATATTTGATAAGCGCTTACCAACTTTAGTGAGTTGGAATGGCGCTCAGTTTGACTTGCCAGTAATCATGCTTCGAGCTATGTATCATGGTTTAACTGCACCTGCTTTGTTCGATCAAGGCGAAATTAACACACAAAAGCGCTATAATAACTATCAGAACCGTTATCATCAGCGTCACATCGACCTGATGGATGTGATGGCAATGTTTAATGGACGTCATTTCCAAAAGCTAGATGATGTTGCCCATTTATTGGGGTATCCCGGTAAACGAGGCGATGGGGCTTATCATGTACCTGAATATGTTCGGGCTCAGGAATGGCTCAAACTCACCAGTTATTGTGAAGGTGATGTGCTAAATACATGGTTGGTGTATTTGCGTTGGCTCTTGCTCAAAGGGCAATTGCTCGCTCAAGACCACCGTCATTTTATCGATCAAACCATCCAGTTTTTACAGGCTCAACCGCAGCATCAAGACTTTTTGTCGGTGTGGCGTGAGACCTCACAGCAGACGGCTTTTACCGCTGCCGATTTTTCTCCTTCCCATCTTTAGGTACACATGAAACATAGAGCCAAACCTCGTCCAACTCAACAGCCCAGTTATATTTTTCAGGTTGAGTCACTTTCGCATGAAGGACGCGGCATTGCGCACTATGGTTCGCATCCAGACCATCCTGCGGACAAGCAGGGTAAAAAAGTCTTTATTAGCTATGCGTTGCCGGGTGAAATGGTTAAAGCGCAGATTACCCATGCGGTAAAGCGTTTAGAGGAAGCCGATGCTGTTCAACTCCTCAGTGAAGCCTCTGCTTTTCGGGTTGAGCCGAAGTGCCCGCATTTTAAAAGCTGTGGTGGCTGTAATATGCAGCACATTCATCCCGATGAACAAATTCGTTTAAAGCAAGATGTGCTTAAATCGCATTTGCAGCATTTTGCGGGGATTCAACCTGAAGAGTGGTTGCCGCCTTTGCGCTCTTTACGTGAAGACTACCGCCGTAAAGCACGCATTGGGGTGCGTTATTTGCCGCACAAAGACCAATTGGTCGTGGGTTTTCGAGAGCGTCAAACCAATAAACTAACTTCAATTGATCGTTGTTTGGTGTTAGATCAAGCGTTTGGTTCAATCACACGCTTGAAGCAGTTACTCCAAAGTCTAACAGCCAAAGCGGCCATTGGTCATATAGAATTGGCCATGGGGGATAGTGACATCGCCCTCACGGTGCGACATACTGAAAAATTAAACACAGAGGATGTCAACCGATTAAAACAATTTGCGTTAGACAGAGGGTGGCAATTGTATTTACAAGCTGCAGGCCCAGACAGTCTAAAGCGTATGGATGATGAACATGCAGAGATGCGTTTACATTATCGTTTAAATGATTTTGATGTGGAATTTGGATTTAACCCACATGACTTTACTCAAGTAAACTCAACCATTAACCCGCAAATGGTGAAATTGGCATGTGACTTGCTAGATTTAAAACAAGGAGAGCGTGTTCTCGATTTGTTCTGTGGTCTAGGAAATTTCTCTTTGCCTTTGGCTCGATGTGTGGGAGCAACAGGACAAGTGGTTGGTGTAGAAGGCAGTGAAGAAATGGTTCAACGTGGTGCAGAAAATGCGGAACGTAATGCTCTTCGCCAATTGAAGTTCTTTTCACAAGATTTAACAAAAGATTTCTCGCATCATTCTTGGGCAAATCAAGGATTTGATGCATTATTGATAGATCCTCCACGTGCAGGCGCAGAGGAAATAATGCATTATATGCCTAACTTTGGTGCAAAAAGAATCGTTTACGTGTCGTGTAATCCAGCGACACTCGCAAGGGATGCGGGGCTGTTGGTACAACAGGGTTATCGATTAGTCAAAGCCGGTGTGATGGACATGTTTACCCACACAGGTCACGTTGAGTCGATAGCATTGTTTGAAAAAGATAATGAGATAAACGATTAAAGAATATGAAGCGTAAAAGTGTAGGAGAAGGGTATGGTCACAGTACGTGAGCAACTACCTGGGCGACTCAATGAGTTGTCTCAGGAGGCGACTGTAGAGCATGCCGAACAAGCTCAACATGATTTGGCTGAATGGTTAGATCGTGTTCGAAGCATATTAGATGATGCGAAGCTTGAGCAACTCGAAGAAGTTGCCAATTTGACTTTACAAAAAGAGTTAGAAACTACGGTTAATCATCGTTCCAATACCTTTTATACCGGTATTGAAATGGCGGATATTCTGGCCCATCTACATGTCGATGAAGACACCTTGGCTGCTGCGATGCTCTATCGTGGTGTACGCGAAGGCGTGATTCCTTTGGCGGAAGTACAAGAGCATTTTGGCGAACAAGTGCATGCACTGGTCAAAGGCACTTTGGCCATGGGTAAGTTATCTGACCTCATTGAGCAGAATAAACGCCTCGAAGATCACTTTAATAACAATCAGCGCGAGCACTTAAACGGCATTTATAAAATGTTGATTTCGGTGACGGAAGATGTGCGCGTAGTACTGATCAAATTGGCTGAGCGAACTTATGCACTGCGTGAATTGGCGACTTCATCTAAAGAACGTCAAGAGCGTGTAGCACGAGAAATCTTAACCATTTACTCACCTCTGGCACACCGTTTAGGGATTGCACAGTTAAAGTGGGAGCTGGAAGATTTAGCCTTTCGCTATTTAGCACCCGATCGCTATAAAGAAATTGCGACGCTGCTGAATGAAAAGCGACTGGAGCGTGAGCAATATATTCAGTTTGTGATTGATACATTGCGTGCATCTTTGAATGAGCATGGCATTGAAGCTGAAATTAGCGGTAGGGTAAAACACATTTATTCGATTTATCGAAAAATGAAAAGTAAGAACCTGAGCTTCGATCAGCTCTATGACATTCGTGCCGTTCGAGTCTTGGTTAAAACTGTACCTGAGTGCTATCACTCATTGGGGATCGTGCATCAAATTTGGCGACATATTCCACATCAGTTTGATGACTATATTACCAATCCGAAAGCCAATGGTTACCGCTCACTGCATACGGCGGTGATTGCGGAAAACAAATCACTGGAAGTTCAGATTCGTACCAAGAGCATGCATGAAGAAGCAGAGCTCGGGGTGTGTTCGCACTTTAACTATAAAGAGGGCGGTAAGAATACCGATCGCTCTTTTAACCATCGTTTACATTCATTGCGTGCAGTACTTGAACACTATCAAGAACGCAATGATGCGAATGTACATAAGTCGGATGAAGACTCTGAAAATTTTGAGCAAATTCAGGATTTTGAAGACTTTGAAAAGATTTATGTCTTTAGCCGTGATGGCGATATTAAAGAGCTCCCACGTGGTTCGACCGTACTCGACTTTGCTTATCATGTGCATACTCAAGTCGGTAATAAGTGTTATGCCGCGCGAGTGAATCAGCGCTATGTTCCGCTGACTTATACCTTAAAAACGGGTGAGCAAGTTGAGATTTTAACCAAGAAAGACCGTGAGCCAAACCGTGATTGGTTGGTGAACTCTTTAGGTTATATCAAGACGGCACGTGCGCGTGACAAGCTGCGCCATTGGTTTAGACAACAAGACCGCAGTAAAAACTTGGAAGTGGGTCGTGACCTGCTCAACAAAGAACTTTCACGTTTAGCAATTCACCCAAAAAGTATTGATTTGAATGATTACTGCAATCATTTCAATGTTAAAGCGGGTGAAGATATTCTGATTGCACTGGTCAATGGTGACATTAGTCTGCATGCCTTGATCAATCAGGTGAACCGCCATATGCATTTGGATCAGGATGAACCTGAACTGGTGCTGAAGCCGACGTTGAATCCACGTGCTAGTCATACCTTGTCAGCACATGGCATTCTGATTGATGGTTTAGATAACGTTGAGCTGCATGTGGCGCAGTGTTGTCAGCCTGTACATGGTGAGTCAATTGCGGGTTATATCACCTTGAACCGTGGGGTGAGCATCCATAAAGTGGCATGTCCAGACTACTTACGGATGATTCAAAATGAACCTGAACGTGCAGTAGAAGCCGATTGGGAAATGCAGCCAACACGTGGTCAGAGTGTGCAAATTGTGGTGGAAGCTTATGATCGTCGTGGTTTGCTCAAAGATTTGACCCAAGTGATTTTCTCCGATCAAATCAATATTCGTCAGGTCAACACCATCTCTGAAGCAGACGGTATTGCCAATATGAAATTGTTGATTGAAGTTAAAGGTTTATCGCAACTATCAAAACTGTTGGCACGATTGGAGCAACAACCTGGCATTATTAGTGCGCGTCGTTTGGTACAAGGTAACTAAGCGAATTGAAAAAAAAAGCCTGCAATTGCAGGCTCTTTTTTTATTTAGAAAGGTACAAGTTGGTTAGGCGATTCAGAAATTGGGGACTGATTTTACTCAGTTGAAATAAAAGCTTGGCTTTGGCACCCACGGCTTGATGGGTTGCAGTGAGTGCCGTATCTTTTGCAACAGCACGTTGAAAAACGTGTTGCGCTACATCTTCTGCAGTTAAGTGTACCCCCATGTTTTGAATACTCTTCGCTTGCATATCTTGCACCATGGCAGTTTGTACAAATAGCGGCATAACATCTAATACGCGAATGCCATATTTCTGCCATTCGGTATCTAAGCCTTCGGTGATACCGCGTACTGCAAACTTACTGGCAGAGTACGAGACCAAATCAGCTTGACCATAGATGGCTGAAGCCGATGAAAGGTTGATGATGCGGGCAAAATTCGCTTGTTTGAGATAGGGCAATGCAGCATGGCAGCCATTCAGTACACCATTAACATTGATCGAGATGGTTTTGTGATGTGCGCTGATCTCTGTGTGTTCAAAAGGCCCTGAGAATAGAATTCCTGCATTATTGACCAAAACATTGAGCTCGCCCGCCCATGCGACAAACTCGGCTAAAGCAGTTTGCCAATCTTGATAGTTGGAAACATCGAGCTGTCCTGCTTTGGCATTTGGGCCGAGGCTAGCTGCCAGCTGTTCGGCTTGAGCGCTATTGATGTCATAAATCCCGACTTTGTAGTGATGTGCATAAAATAAGCGGGCGATGGCCGCACCAATACCTTGGGCTGCACCGCTAATCAAAATACTGCGCATTGAAACTGCTCCTTGTTGCTCTTTTTCTTGATGTTATTGTTGTGATTGGATTGAGCATAACAAATGAATGCCGTCATAATGTAATTTTTATCAATTTGATTTTTGAAGAGAGATAAACATGGAACAATTGCTTAACGTGATGCGTGAATTACGTGAAAAGTGTCCATGGGATCAACAGCAAACCCCAGAAAGTTTAACCCGCTATGCCATTGAGGAGGCTTATGAAGTTGAAGCAGCCGTGCGTTCAGGTAAAGCTGATGAGGTGCGTGATGAGTTGGGTGATTTACTGCTACAGGTGGTGTTCCAGTCACAGATGTATACCGAGCAAGGGGCTTTTAATTTTCAAGATGTGGTCCATGCCATCACAGAAAAACTGATTCGTCGTCATCCCCATGTTTTTCAAGCACAGCAGTTTTCAGCTTTGTCTGCCGAAGATGTAGGCGAGCTTTGGAAGCAAATTAAACAACAGGAAAAACAAGGTAAGGCACAGTCACGATTAGACAGCATCAAGCATGGCCCAGCCTTACAACAAGCGGAACAGATTCAAAAAAATGCAGCACGGATCGGTTTTGACTTTCCAGATGTAGCAGGTGCTTATACCAAGCTTGAAGAAGAATTAGCTGAATTGAAACATGCGGTTCAACAGCAAAATTCCGATGAAATAGCAGATGAATTTGGCGATTGTTTATTTTCAATGATCAATGTTGGACGTAAACTGGGCGTCTCAAGCGAAATGTCGCTTTTGAGTACGATTCATAAATTTCGCACTCGTTTTGCTTTCATTGAAGATCAGGCTTTGCAACAACAAAAAAAGATTGAGCAGATGTCTTTAGAAGAAATGGATCAACTGTGGGAGCAAGCCAAATTACAACTGAAATAATAAAAATGGTGGCTTGAATTGATAAAAATAAAAGTAAGTTTGTTGATCATTGCGTTGTTATTGCTGAGTTTATTGGCTTGGGTGCCTAGTGGTTATGCACAGTCTTTTGATCAGAACTATCTGAACTGGAAAGCAGAGCAGCAGGCGTGGGATGATCGTACTCAAGCCCCCAAGAGCGTGAAACGTGCTGTGTCGCCTGTTCAGGCCCAACCTGTGTCGAACGCAAATAAAATTAGTTTAAATCAAGCCAGTGTTGATCAATTGCAGCAACTTCAGGGTGTGGGTTTAAAAAAGGCCCAGGCAATCGTGGCCTATCGCCAGAAACAAGGGCCATTTAAGACCATAGATGAGTTACAACAGGTGCGCGGTATTGGACCAGCGATTTTTGCAAAAAATAAAGCCCGTTTAGGCTTGTGAAAAAAGCAGTGTCATTTATTGGTGAATTGATCAGAATCCTGCTTTGCTTTCGATAATCAAATTGCCCTTTGATTGTGTTAGATATATGATTAGCGTCATCTTAGAATTTTACGTTTAGGCGTAGGAGACAGCGGCTTTTGCAAACTTTGCGCGCGTCAAAATGTGGTTTATCAACCGCTCAATTACCTTCTTACATTTTAGATGTGATCGATGCATTAACTAAGGCAGGCTATGAAGCGTATATCGTCGGTGGCGGTGTCCGCGACATGATGCTTGGCCTAAATCCCAAAGATTTTGATGCAGTGACCAATGCAACACCGTCACAGGTAAAAGAAGTTTTCGGACGACGTTGCCGTATTATCGGGCGCCGTTTTGAGCTGGCTCATGTCTATTCAGGTCGTGAGTTGGTTGAAGTGGCAACTTTCCGTGCACCGCCGAAGAAAGAAGTCACCTCTGCACAAGGCATGATTTTGCGTGATAACAATTGGGGCACCATTGAGCAAGACTTTGCCCGCCGCGATTTTTCAATTAATGCAATGTACTATCAGCCACGTAAGGGCGTTGTCTTAGATTTCTGTCATGCTGTGGATGACATTAAAAATAAAACCTTACGTCTACTGGGCGATGCACAAACGCGTTTTGAAGAAGATCCTGTGCGAATGCTGCGGACTTTACGTTTTTCTGCAAAATTAGGTTTCTCAATTGATCAGCAGATTCTTGATGTTTTCACCTTGGAAATGACGCAGTTGCTACGCGATGTTTCACCGCACCGTTTATATGATGAATCTCAGAAGCTGTTCACGATGGGGCATTTAAATCGGGTGCTGCCAATGTTGATCGATTTCGGTATTTGGAAGCAGTTATTTGCAGATATCAAACCGAATATCACTCCATTTATTGAACGTGCTGCTAAAAATACCGATCAACGTATTCAAGTGGGCAAAACCATCAACCCTGCATTTTTCTATGCGGTATTGTTATGGCAACCGTTCTTAGAGCGTTGTGAGTTTTATAGCAGTAAAGGTGTGGTTGCAGCTGAAGCGCGTGCACAAGCAGGACTTGATGTATTAAAACGCCAAGCCACTCGGACTATTATTCCGCGCTTTGCCGAAACCTTCATTCGTGAAGTGTGGGAAATGCAAACTCGGTTACTTAATCCGAAAGCACAGCAAATTCAAGCCTTATCTAGCCATGCACGTTTCCGTGCAGGCTTTGACTTCTTGTTGCTTCGCGAAAAATCCGGTGATGAGGGTACGCTCGGCATGGGACAATGGTGGGACGCGTATCAGTTGATGAGCACCGATGAAAAAGAACGTGCTATCAGCCAATATAACCGCCAACGTGCAAAATCACGTCGCAGCGGTAAAGCAAGTGCTGAAGAAGCGGCGATTGCTAAAACGGTAAGTCATGAAATTGAGCCTTTGGTACAAGAGCAAGAGTCGCGTAGTCGTCGTGCACGTAAACCGAAGCAACACGCTGAAGCTCGTACCCAGATTGGTACGGGAGCAGGTCATAGCTCGACCGAGATTGGTGCAGATCACCCAATTTTAAAACGTAAACGTGTTCAGCGTGATTTAAGCAGTGTGATTTTTGGACCGACACAATGAGCATCGTTACGTACATTGGTCTAGGTAGCAACTTAGGCGACTCTAAAGTGATTTTGACTGAAGCGGTGCACAAGTTGGCTAGTCTTGGCGGTGTAAAGATCTCCAAGCTGTATCAAAGCCCACCGATGGGGCCGCAAGACCAGCCTAATTATTTAAATGCCGTGGTGCAACTCAGCACAAACTTGGCACCGTTGGCTTTGCTAGATGAGCTGCAACGTTTTGAGCAAGAGTCGGGACGTGTGCGTTTACGCCATTGGGGTGAGCGCACTTTAGATTTAGATTTACTGATCTATGCAGAAGAGAAAATTCAGCATGAACGCTTAACCGTGCCACATGTCGGTGTGATGGAGCGTGATTTTGTGTTGATTCCATTGCTGGATTTAGACCCCAATTTACACATTGATGGTATTGCGTTGAAACAGTTGCCTGTTGTACAACAACCCACGTTGAGCGTACTGGATGCAGGCAATTGGGCAGAGATTTAATTTAGCCGAGCTAAAGATGTTGAAAGGAATAGTTTGATGATTAGTTTAAATGACTTAAGAAAATTTAAAGCAGAAGGTCGCAAATTTTCCTGCCTGACTTGCTATGATGCAAGTATGGCAAAGGCAATGGAACTTGCTGAAATTGATACCATTTTAATTGGTGATTCACTAGGTATGGCCATTCAAGGTCGTGATTCCACTTTGCCGGTTACGGTTGAAGATATGGCCTACCATACAGCAGCTGTACGCCGTGGTAACCAGCATGCCTTGATCATGACCGACTTACCGTTTATGAGCTATGCAACCTTAAATGATGCTTTGCAGAGCTCAAAAGTAGTGATGCAAGCGGGTGCACAAATGGTCAAAGTCGAAGGTGGAGCATGGCTGGCTGAAACGGTTCAGGTTTTGACACGCAACGGTATTCCTGTATGTGTACACTTAGGTTTAACCCCACAGTCTGTACATGTGTTTGGTGGCTATAAATTACAAGCACGCACACGTGAAGCAGCAGACCAACTGATTGCGGACTGCCAAGCGGTGGTTGATGCGGGCGCTGCGGTGTTGTTATTAGAGTGTGTGCCTGCGCAGCTCGGCAAAGAAATTAGTGAGTTGTTCCCACATGTACCTGTCATTGGCATTGGCGCAGGTGTGGATACCGATGGTCAAGTCTTGGTGGTACAAGACATGCTTGGACTGACTTTTGGTCGTGTTGCAAAATTTGTGCGTAACTTTATGAAAGAACAAGCAGGGGAAACGGCGATTTTGGATGCGTTCAAGGCATACCATGCAGCGGTGCTTGATAGCTCATTCCCTGCGAAAGAACAAACATTCCAAGTCGAGCTGTAAAACATGAAAACTGAAACCACGATCCAAGGCCTATCAGCATCATTGAACCCTGCGCGAACGGCTCGAAAAAGTATTGGTTTCGTCCCGACCATGGGGAATTTGCATCAGGGGCATTTGAACCTTGTGCGCGAAGCGAAAAAACTCTGTGATGTGGTTGTAGTCAGCATTTTTGTGAATCCTATTCAATTTGGACCCAATGAAGATTTTGACAGTTACCCACGCACCTTGGAACAAGATCAGCGCTTGTTGGCCGAGGTTGGTTGTGACATCGTGTTTGCACCATCGGTTGAGCAAATGTATGGCAACAGCCCACGTTTGACCAATATTACTGTTTCAGATATCACCAATGATTTGTGTGGTCTACAACGCCCAGGTCATTTTGATGGTGTCGCCGTTGTGGTGACGAAACTGTTCAATATTGTGCAACCTAATTTTGCTTTCTTTGGTGAAAAAGACTATCAACAGTTGGCTGTGATTCGTCAGTTTGTTCGTGATTTGAATATGCCGCTTGAAGTGATGGGTGTGGCAATTGCACGTGCAGAAGATGGTTTGGCTTTAAGTTCACGTAATGGTTATTTAAGCGAAGAAAACCGTCAAAAAGCACCGACCATTTATCAAAGTTTAAAAGCTGCAGAACAGTCGCTACAAACTGGTACTGATTTAGCTGATGTGTTAGCAAATATAAAGGCGACATTGACACAGGCTGGTTTTGTTGTGGATTATGTGGAAGCACGCACACCTGCATTGCAGAAATTGGATGCGTTTGACCAAGATGTGGTGCTTTTTGTTGCGGCAAAACTCGGGGCAACTCGTTTAATTGATAACTTGAAAGTGAAACATATTTAGGCAAGCTCACCTCTCAAAGGATTAAGATGAAGCGCATTTTAATTGTTACAGGACAGTCTGGTTCGGGTAAATCCTCTGCATTACAAGTATTGGAAGACCTCGGTTATTACTGTATTGATAATTTGCCTTTGGCCTTACTCCCAGAGATTGTGGCTAAACTGGATCGGGAAAATAACCTTGAGCAGTTGGCGCTTGGTGTGGATGTACGCAGTACACGTGCAGATTTGCAAGAGTTTGACTTGGTGTTTGAACAATTGCAAAGACATGGTACGGTCGATATTATTTATTTGACCACGCGTGACCAAGAGTTGATTGCGCGCTTTAGTGCTTCACGTCGTCCACATCCGTTGGCGACACGCTTTCAAAGTTTGAACCAGTGTATTCAAGAAGAGAAAACCCTTTTGTTGCCGATTAATTTGCGCTCAACTGTGCATATTGATACCACCGATAAAAGTGTGCACGATTTAAAGCATACCTTGCTGTCAAAGTTGGGGCAGTCAGATAACCTGATTTTGATTTTGCAGTCTTTCGGCTTTAAACATGGTATTCCGTTAGATGCTGACTATGTGTTTGATGTTCGACATTTACCCAATCCTCATTGGGATTTAGAACTGCGGAAGTATTCTGGACTGGATGCCCCTGTGCAAAAATTTTTGGAACAAAGTGAGCAAACCCACGAAATGTTCCAAGATATTTATAAATTTTTAGATAAATGGTTACCAGCTTTTGCTGAAGGGCATCGTCACTATATGACCGTGTCAATTGGTTGTACGGGTGGGCAGCATCGCTCTGTATATATTGTGGATAGACTAAAAAAAGCCCTTGAGGCAAAATGGTCTATTCAGGTCCTCCATCGAGAAATGAAGCACTGGGCATGATTGACACAACTGTTGACGTAATTAATAAACTAGGGTTACATGCGCGTGCATCTGGCAAGCTCATTGAAGTGACCACCAAATTCCGTTCTTCAATCCAAATTGGAAAAGGAGACAAATTGGTGGATGCCAAAAATATTATGTCCCTCCTGATGCTAGGCGCAGGAAAGGGCACCACTTTACGCTTGGTGCTTGAAGGCGCAGATGAAGAACAAGCTTTATCTGAGATTCAGGCACTATTTGCAGCAAAATTTTACGAGGCAGATTAATCGTGGCACGTCGACCGCATAGTTTTACTGAAGAAGACTTTGAATCTTTAGAAGGACGTGCAAGTAAAACTGAACAGAAAAAAGCCGTACAACGTATGGCATCTTTGGGTTCTCAACTTGCAGAGTTGAACACTAAACAAATTCAAAACTTACCTGTTGAAGAGCGTTTGATTGAAGCCCTTTTGGATGTGAAACTGATTACATCAAATGAAGCTCGTCGTCGCCAATTTTTACGCATTGGGAAGTTGTTGCGTAATGAAGATGAAACGGTGATTTTGTCTTATTTGACACCGCAACAAGGCGCGAAAAAAACCGCTCAATTGCAGCGTTGGGTTGACCGTATGATCAAAGATGGTGATGTGGTCATTAATGAGTTTTCCAAAACCTATAATGCCGCGGAACGTCATACCATTCGTCAGCATGTATTGCGTATTCACCGTGATATGAAACAGCAGGCTGATGAAGAACAACTTAAAGCTTCGCGTTTGAAGTTGTTTAACTACATTCAGCAAGTGGCTTTAATTTCAGATAATTAAGTCATTTAGACATAAAAAAGCGACCTTCAAGGTCGCTTTTTTATGTGAGAATATTTGCTTGAATAGACTGCTGAATGTTTAGCTAAACTCGCCCGTTGCACGCTCTTTGGCCCAATCGCGTAGGACAAATTTCTGTAACTTGCCTGTCGACGTTTTTGGAATTTCTGTAATCACCACATCTTTCGGGACTTTAAAACCTGCCAGATGTTGCTTACAGAATTCAATGATTTCCTCAGGTGTGGTTTCTTTGCCTGCTTTGAGTTCAATAAATGCACAGGGCACTTCTTGCCAGCGAGGATCGGGCTTCGCGACCACCGCAGCCGTTAAAATAGCAGGATGTTGATAGAGAATTTCTTCAACTTCTAGTGATGAAATATTCTCACCGCCAGAAATGATCACATCTTTAGAGCGGTCAGTAATTTTGGCATAGCCATCGGGTTGGCAGACTGCAAGATCGCCTGTATGAAACCAACCACCTGCAAAGGCTTCTGCGGTCGCTTCAGGGTTTTTGAGATAACCTTTCATCACAATGTTGCCACGGAACATAATTTCGCCCATGGTCTGACCGTCATGCGGTACAGGTTGCATGGTATCTGGATCAAGGACTTTCATGCCATCTTGCAGTGGGTACGGTACACCTTGGCGTGAGTGCAGCTGCGCTTGTTCTTGAATTGATAAGTCAGACCAACCCGCTTGAGAGGCACAAAGCGCAGAAGGACCATAGGTTTCAGTGAGACCGTAGACATGGGTGACATTGATGCCAATATGACGCATGCCCTCAATAATTGCAGCAGGAGGCGCAGCACCTGCCACCATTACTTCGACGCGGTGTTCAAAGTGAGCCCGTTGCTCTTCAGGGGTATTGATCAGCATTGATAACACAATCGGCGCACCGCAGAAATAATCGACTTTGTGTTCAGCGATGAGTTTGAAAATGAGTTCAGGGTCAATTTTACGTAAACAGATGTTGGTGCCCCCATTGGCTGCCATAGTCCATGCAAAGCACCAGCCGTTACAGTGAAACAGGGGGAGGGTCCACAAGTAGGTCGCACGAGGTGTCATGCCACAAGCAATGATGTTACTGGCTGCATTGATATAAGCCCCGCGGTGATGATAGACCACCCCTTTCGGGTTACCTGTCGTTCCCGAGGTGTAATTTAGGCTAATGGCATCCCATTCATCTTGAGGTAAATGCCACTCAAAGTTTTCATCGCCTTCGGTTAACCAGTCTTCATATTCAATCTGACCAATCGGAGCTGCAAAACAGTTTTCGTACTCAGCATCATCTACATCAATCACAAAAATGTCACGCTTGACTAAAGCCAAAGCCTCTTGTGCAACCGATGCAAACTCAGGATCGACCAAAAGGACTTTGGTTTCGGCATGTTCCAACATGAACGCAATGGTTTTTGCATCTAGGCGTGTATTCAGCGTATTTAGTACCGCACCTGTCATGGGTACTGCAAAATGTGCCTCAATCATTGCAGGGATGTTGGGCAATAGTACCGAGACGGTATCATTCTTAGTGATCCCTAGTTTTTGCAGCTGAGAAGCAAATTGGCGACAACGTTGATAAGTTTCACGCCATGAAATATGACGGTGTCCATGAATGATGGCATCTTGATGGGGATAAATATAGGCAGCTCGTTCTAAATAACGCAGCGGTGACAAAGCCACAAAGTTTGCGGGGGTTCTTGGTAGTTCGTCATAAGCGCTGACCATGTTTATCACTCCAAATTCAGTATTATTTTTCCATTGCTTAAAAGATATGCATTTTTCAGCCATCTTGCATTTATGCTTTAGTCGAGTTGCGCTTTTTAGATGAATTTATTGAACTTTTTTGTTTAGTTTATCTAAACTGAATCTATGGATTCTGTGCGATATAAGCGCTTTTAGGTCGATTCTAGCTTGTTTTGTGAGCAATATGTATATGCTTGTGTTGCAGCATTGTTCAATAAAAAGTGACCGATAAAGTCATTCTAAAATGTAGCGATGAGGATTGAGGCACATCAATTCCCTCATTCTAGGGAGGCTGATGGATTGGCAAATGAATTCAAAATGCGCCGAAACGTGAATTTTCTAGGGGAAAAGGTTTAATCCTGTGGATAACACGTGTAAAATTCGACTGATTTTATTTATCCACCGTTTTTATCTTTTGAGGTTTTACCTCGATCATAATCTCGCGGTGACATGCTCCATGGTACGGGGCATCACTCCTTAAGGATTTTTTATGCCAATTATCACTTTGCCAAATGGCGATCAAAAACAATTTGATCAAGCTGTATCTGTGATGGACGTTGCACTGAGCATCGGTCCGGGTCTTGCGAAAAATACAGTTGCAGGAAAAGTCGATGGTCGTTTAGTCGATGCATCTGACTTGATTACCACGGATGCCAGCCTTCAAATTATTACGCCTAAAGACGAAGAAGGTGTCGAAATCATTCGTCACTCTTGCGCTCACTTGGTGGGACATGCGGTGAAGCAATTGTTCCCTGAAGCGAAAATGGTGATTGGTCCTGTCATTGAAGATGGCTTCTATTACGATATTTTTAGCGCAAAGCCATTTACGCCAGAAGACATGGTAGCCATTGAAGAGCGCATGAAAAAGCTCATCGATCAAGACTATGATGTCATCAAAAAAATGACACCACGTGATGAGGTGATTGCAGAATTCACAGCGCGTGGTGAAGATTATAAATTACGCTTGATTGCAGACATGCCTGAAGAAACAGAAATGGGCTTGTACTACCATCAAGATTATTTGGATATGTGCCGTGGTCCACACGTGCCAAATACTAAATTTTTAAAAGCATTCAAGTTGACTAAAATGTCGGGCGCTTATTGGCGTGGCGATGCGAAGAATGAACAGTTACAACGTATTTATGGTACAGCGTGGGCAGACAAAAAACAGCTTGCAGCGTATATCAAACGTATTGAAGAAGCTGAAAAGCGTGACCACCGTAAAATTGGTAAAGCTTTAGACCTGTTCCATATGCAAGAAGAAGCACCAGGTATGGTGTTCTGGCATCCAAACGGTTGGACCATTTATCAAGTACTTGAACAATACATGCGTAAAGTTCAGCAAGACAATGGCTACCTCGAAATTCGTACCCCGCAAGTGGTTGATTTCACGCTTTGGGAAAAATCAGGCCATGCTGCAAACTATGCAGATGGTATGTTCACGACACATTCAGAAAGCCGTAACTATGCAATTAAGCCGATGAACTGTCCTTGTCACGTACAAGTGTTCAACCAAGGTTTAAAATCATACCGTGATTTGCCAATTCGTTTGGCTGAGTTCGGTTCGTGTCACCGTAACGAACCATCGGGTTCATTGCACGGCATTATGCGTGTTCGTGGCTTTACTCAAGATGATGCACACATTTTCTGTACCAAAGAGCAAATTGGTCAAGAAGTGGCTGACTTCATTCAACTGACTTTAGATGTATATAAAGACTTCGGTTTCGAAGACGTGCAAATGAAGTTGTCTACACGTCCAGAGAAACGTGTGGGTGATGATGCACTTTGGGATATGGCTGAAAAATCTTTAGCAGATGCTTTAGATGCTGCTGGTTTGGAGTGGGAACTTCAACCGGGTGAAGGCGCATTCTATGGTCCGAAAATTGAATTCTCACTGAAAGACTGCTTAGGCCGTGTATGGCAATGTGGTACAATTCAATGTGACTTCAATTTGCCAGAACGTTTAGATGCGTCATATGTCACTGAAGACAATGATCGTGATCAACCTGTAATGTTGCACCGTGCAATACTTGGCAGTTTTGAACGTTTTATTGGTATACTAATCGAACACTATGCGGGCTTTATGCCACCTTGGTTAACACCAATTCAAGCATGTGTGATGAACATTACCGATTCACAAGCGGAAGCATGTGAGTCAGTCGTCGCTAAACTTAAAGAAAACGGTCTCCGTGCGATTTCAGACTTGAGAAATGAGAAAATCGGCTTTAAGATTCGTGAACGTACATTAGAGCGTATTCCTTACTTACTGGTACTTGGGGACCGTGAGGTAGAGGAAGGTACAGTGAACGTGCGTACCCGCTCTGGAACAAATTTGGGTACTATGTCAATCGACGCTTTCGTTGACCTAGTAAAAGCAGCCGTTGCCGAACGCGGCCGGTACATTGTGGAGTAACAGCGATTAAACAGCCTGACCGTAATCAACAGGGCGGTAACAAATCAAACCGTCCTGCTTTGAATGATGAAATTCGTGCGAAAGAAGTCCGTCTTGTAGACGAAAATGGTGAGCAAAAAGGTATTGTTAGCTTGGCAGAAGCATTACGCGCTGCTGAAAGTGTTGAGCTTGATCTTGTTGAGATCGTAGCAAACGCTGAACCGCCTGTTTGTAAAATCATGGACTTCAACAAGCATTTGTTTGATCTAAAGCAAAAGCAGAAAGAAGCGAAGAAAAAACAGCATCAAGTACAGGTGAAAGAAATCAAACTCCGCCCGGGTACTGATGTTGGTGATTACAACGTAAAACTACGTGCAATCACTAAGTTCCTTGAAGAAGGCAACAAAGTAAAAATTACTCTTCGTTTCCGTGGTCGTGAAATGGCGCACCAACAGCTTGGTTTGGCTCAACTTCAAAAAGTTGAAGCAGATGTGGCTGAAATTGGTGTTGTTGAGCAATCACCAAAAATGGAAGGTCGTCAAATGGGTATGTTGCTTGGTCCTAAAAAGAAAAAGTAATGATCCATTGATCTTAAAAAAAGCACTGCTTATGCAGTGCTTTTTTTATTGCAATATGAAGAGAAGGCTACTAACCAATTTGATTATGATCTTATAAAGTTGCCTGCAAAGTGCATAAGCCGTCTATCTCAGGTCCAATCCGAATATTCCTAAAGTTAGCGTTACTTAAGCTTTGCATGTGTTCATCTTTGGTCATATACAGTTCGAGATTCTTCATATTTCCATCAGGTTGGGCCAAGTGATCGGTCATGAAGTAAGAGCCATGGGGCTGGATAACTTTCTGTGCAATATTCTTGTGAAAATCATAGGTATATGCTTTATGTCGAAGTTCATGTAAAGCTTGATGAATCACGACATAGTCAAAGCGTTGACCATTCAGAACTGTATACCAATCCTGCTGTTTAAAATCAGCGATGATAAAATCTACAGATGTATGGGGAATAGCAGCTAAGCGTTGTTTGGCTAAGTTATGCATAGCCGCTGAAAAATCGACGGCTGTATAATGAATATTAGCTCGTCTACTTAAGAGCTCATATGCAAAGAAACCAGGGCCTGAGCCTAATTCTAAAATACGGACATCTGGCTTTGGATGATTTAAAATTTGAGAAATATAGTGTTCGAAGAACTCTATTCGGTACGGTCGTTTAATGTTTGCTTCCTTTGCCCACTGTGTCGCATGTAGCGGATCTTTAAGATCGATTGGGCTTGGAATATCAATGATTTTATTCATGTTGTTAAGTCATCTTTTTATTCGAATAAGCGCTAAATAATATATAAAATTACATAAAAATAGTCATGTTTAATTATGATATCGTGTATCCAAAATAAGTGAATAAACTCAGGAAATAAGAATGATCGATTTGTACTATTGGGGAACACCCAACGGACATAAAATTAGCATTGCATTAGAAGAGATGGGTTTGGAGTATCGGGTCTTTCCCATCAATATTTTAGAAAATGATCAGTTTCAACCCGACTTTCTGCGCATTTCACCCAACAATAAAATCCCTGCGATTGTGGATCAAGATGGTCCTAAAGGTGAAGCCATTTCTGTGTTTGAGTCAGGGGCGATTTTGCAGTATTTAGGGCGTAAAACAGAACAGTTTTACCCAAGCGATGAACAGTCTCGTGTTGAAGTTGAGCAGTGGTTGATGTGGCAAATGGGTGGTTTTGGTCCAATGCTTGGACAGAACCATCACTTTAGTAAATTTGCTCCCGAACGTATTGCATATGCAACTGAACGCTATGTCAATGAAACCAAGCGCTTGTATGCTGTACTAGACAAGCAGCTTTTTGGTCAAAACTATGTGGCTGGCGAGTACTCGATAGCGGATATGGCAATTTTTCCATGGATTTTGCGTTATGAGTGGCAGCAAATTGATATAAATGACTATCCAAATGTGAAGGCTTATATGGAGCGTATTCAAGCGCGTCCTGCAGTTCAGCGTGCGTTGGCGCTTCAAGTTAATTAGTTACAGAAGCGGTGACTTGAACTGTGTTAAGCTTAGCGCCTTCAAGGTATAAACCATTCTTTAAAGCCACCGATGGGTGGCTTTTTTGTTGAAAGGTTGTTTGGACATCAGCGTAATGAAAAAAGAGTTTTTTCTCAATTTAACCCGTATTATTGAAGCTAATCCTAAAATCTATCTCAGTATTATTGTGGGAATTGCCGGGTGTTTGGTGCTATTTGTAGCTGAAGCGGTACATATTCAAAAAATCATTGAACTGCTGAATACCAAAGATCAGGTGGTACTTCGAGCTGCAATTGAACCCATTGCCGATAAATATTCATGGTCACGTTGGTTTTTGTTGATTCTGGCATTGATCTGGTCAAGTTTTGCTTACAGCTCAACCAAGAAAAAGCTGGGTTTAAAATCATAAAATGATGTGGGCCTTAGGATTGCTTTTCCTTTCTGCCTTTGGGGCGGCGACACTGCTACCCTTGCAGTCAGAGGCCGTCTTGGTGGGATTGTTGGCTCAGACGCAGTATCCAGTGTGGTTATTGGTAGCTGTTGCAAGCCTAGGCAATATTTTAGGTAGCTGTGTGAATTGGTGGCTCGGCCTGAAAGTTGAGCAATACAAAAATAAAAAATGGTTTCCCGTCTCAGAGCAAAAGATGTTGCAGGCGCAGGGCATTTATCAAAAATATGGTTTTTGGTCTTTATTACTTAGTTGGGTGCCCATCATTGGTGATCCGATTACCCTCATTGCAGGATTACTCAAAGAAAACTTTGTTCGTTTTGTCGTGATGGTGAGTATTGCGAAAATCGGACGCTATCTTTTTGTGTATTGGATGTTTAGTCAGTTCTAATTATTTTCAGAGACCAACTGGCCACATGCTTATATTGGCTGAATGGGTTTAAAGTTTATATAGAGAGATGACACGAGTGAGTGAAAACTCGTGTCATGCTAAATTTTAACGACAAGCATTTAGATCGAATTCAATCGCATCTTTAAATTTAGATTTTTTATAGAGCCATAGTGTGCTTGCTGTGCGTTTAACACTGACTTTGCTGTTTGCAACGGCTTGTAAAACTTGTTGATCAAGCGCGTAAATGCCTGAACCTTTGATAATTTTAGGCTTCTTGATGTTGCCGTGTTTATCGGCTTTAAAGCTAAATTTAATTTGACGGTCATGATCATTTAACTGCGTAGAATCTAGCGCAAGCTTAGGTTGAACCTGATATTGAAAAGGCACTTTTTGCTGCTGTTGCTGCGCGCGCCAGTTCTTCGAGTCAAAGCTATAGTTACATGCTTCGGCATCATCTGGGGTTAGGTTTAAATTAAAAACTTGATAACCAATGACAGCTAAAGCGGTGTCGTTCTCCATAAACGGTTTTACTTTGGCTTGAAGCACGGCATTTACCAGCTTTTCATCCAAAGCTTTGAGTCCAGTCGTTTCTTGGACTGTCGCTTTGGTTACTTCACCTGTTTCATCTGCATACACACGAATAATTGCTGCACGGTTTTGTTGGTTTAAATCACTATTTTTATATTGGGGTTTGGGAAAATCTAGCCATTGAATACGCGTGGTCAAATGCGCCGATTGAGCTGAACTTTTTTGAATGGTGAGTTCTAATGGTGGCTGAGCTGCATGACTGAGATGAAAGGGCAGTGTCGATAATGCGAGCAAGAAGAGTGGTTTCATATGATCGATTTCTTTTATAACGCATCCAGTGCGCATGACTTAAATAATTGTTGCGAGTATTTCCTGAATTAGAAAGACTCGCAAGTTATATTGTTAAATTAAAACTATTTTTGCTCGGCTTGGGTGATGTCTACACCAAATATGTCTTTGGTTTTAGCCCAACTCAGTGCGACCACCAAGAGTGTCATGCCGCCGCCAAAAACCGTTGCAATCACAGGGCCTAAATATTTTGCTGCAAGACCTGACTCAAATGCCCCCAGTTCATTACTACTCGACACAAACATGCCATTTACAGCTGCAACACGGCCTCGCATATTTTCAGGAGGATAAATTTGTAAAATAGTCTGACGAATTACCACTGAAATACTGTCACATGCGCCCGTCATAGCAAGAGCAAATAAAGATAGCCAGAGATAGTTTGAGTATGCGAACAATAAGGTGAATAGGCCAAAACCTGCAACAGCAAGCAGCATATTGCGCCATGCATGTCGGGTGGGTGGAAAACGTGTCAGCGCAATCATGGTGATGAGTGCACCAATCGAAGGTGCTGCCCGTAAATAGCCCAATCCTTCAGGCCCAATTTTCAAAATATCTTCAGCAAAGATCGGGAGTAAAGCGATCACACCGCCGAACAGCACCGAGACTAAGTCGAGTGAGATGGCCCAGAGGACGATTTTAGTTTTAGCAATAAAGCGAAAACCTTCACCTAAACTTTGTAGTACACGTTCCGTTTCTATTTTAGGAAAAGTACGTTTGCTTAAAAGGTTGACGAGTAAGAAACATAGGCTGAGCAGTACCGTCACACTGATGAAACTGGTTTCACGGCCTAAAAACGCCAGCATAAATCCACCGAGCATCGGGCCAATAATCACCCCGCTTTGCCAACCAATTGTGGTCCATGTGGCACCATTGGCATAAATTTCCCGAGGAATTAAAAAGGGTTTGAGAGATGTTGCGGATGGATTATAGAAACCTCGAATTGTTCCTAGGCCAAAGATCACGGCATAGACACCCCATGACAGGGTGGAGAGTTCAATTTGCTTTAAGCCATAAGCATGAAACAACCTCCATAAAACCAAGGGCAGAGGAATGGCAAAGAATAAGCAGATTTTCATGATGGTTTGCTTATTAAAGCGATCTGCAAAATAGCCGCCCCATAAGGAGAGCGCAATAAAGGGGATTGCTTCTGCCAGACCAATCAAGCCTAGAGTGAGAGGATCTTTGGTGATTTTATACAAAGAATACGCCACAATAATTTCCTGAATCAAAATGGCAAGTGTCAGGCAAAATTGATTGAGCGTAACAATAGAGAAATCTCGGTATCGGAGTGCGGCAAAAGCATCCTGTGTAGCGTTCATAAGGGTACAGTATGGAATGGATGAGGCATTATACGACTTGGACTAAACCTCGGTTATAAATTCATCGCTTAAAGCTTATCGGGAAATAAACTAAGCTTGCTTTTATTGTTGATTATTTGCTTTTGTTTTAGACAAAGTTCGATTAGAATATTCGCTCCCTTACCTGCAGGTCGTTTTGCAATGGTGCAAACGTTCCGAACAGGTGTTCAAAAGAGGTTGTTATGCCTAAGATGAAAACTCGCCGTGGTGCAGCTAAGCGTTTTAAAGCTACTGCTAACGGTTTCAAGCGTAAACAAGCGTTCAAACGCCACATTTTGACCAAAAAATCTGCTAAGCGTATTCGTCAATTACGCGGCTGTGTAATGGTTCACGTGAGTGACGTTGCTTCAGTTCGTCGTATGTGCCCATACATCTAAGGAGATTATAAATGGCTCGTGTAAAACGTGGTGTACAGGCTCATCGCCGTCATAAAAAAATTCTTGCTCGTGCTAAAGGTTACTACGGCGCTCGTTCACGCGTATATCGCGTAGCGTTCCAAGCAGTAATCAAAGCGGGTCAATACGCTTACCGTGACCGTCGTCAGAAAAAACGTCAATTCCGTGCTCTATGGATTGCGCGTATTAATGCTGGTGCTCGTCTAAATGGTTTATCGTACAGCCGTATGATCGCTGGCTTGAAAAAAGCTCAAGTGATTATCGACCGTCGCGTACTTGCTGACATCGCTATGCATGACGCAGTTGCATTTGCTGCTTTAGCTTCTAAAGCTAAAGATGCATTAGCTGCATAAGTCTTTAAGACTTAAAAAAAGACCGCTTTTTAGCGGTCTTTTTTATGGTCGATTATTTTTTGAATCAAATTTTTTATGGGTCAAAGGTGAGACTGTGATACAACCATAATTAGGTATGATAAGAAAGACCACGTCAGCGTTAGGCCAGTACAATGAAAAGAATCAATGTTGTAGGAACTTCTGCTACAGGCAAATCTACATTTTCCAGAGCTTTGGCCGAAAAGTTAGATTTGCATTATATCGAGTTGGATAATCTATTTTGGCTTGATGACTGGCAAGAATGTCCTGATGAGGTGTTCTTTGCCAAGATTGAGTCAGAAGTACAAAAGGCGACACAGGGCTATGTGATCGATGGTAACTATACCCGCGCCATTCCTGTAAAATGGGCGGAAATCGATACTGTCATTTGGTTGGACTTACCGTTTCCAATCAACCTTTACCGTTCTGTGAAGCGTGCGGTTCAGCGGGCATGGGCACAACAGGATTTATGGGAAAACTCGAATAATCGGGAAAGCTTGCTGCGTATGTTTGGTCGGGATTCGATTATTTGGTGGATGATTAAAACACATGCTAAAAACCGACAGAAATACTTAAAAATGATGCAGATGCCTGAATATCAACATATACAGTGGATTCATTTAAAGACACCAAAACAGGTGAGTCGTTTTTTAGACCAGTTGGCTGTTGAAAAGCATAACGTTTAAATTAAAAAGCTCAGTGCCTACTCAGCGATTAAGGTGAACCGTTAAGTTTTAGTTACATAAATCTGCTTTAATCTCAAAGGTGGCCGATGCCTAATAAATAAAAAGATTAAAAAGAAAAGGAGTAGGATATGCTTGCAGAAATTACTGGGATGGGACAGGGAAGTATCACGGTGGAATTACAAATGATTCCTAGAAAAGGTGAGTCAGTCAAAATTATGTATGGACCTGATGCGGAGCTAGAGGGCGAGGTTGTTTCGGTTAATCATTATATTAATCAACATGCCAATCAGCATAAGGTACAAATCAAAATCCGGCCCTTCAATCTTCTAATTACCGCCTGAAGAAGTTGAGCCCGTAAAAAAGCGCTCTTTGAGAGGAGCGCTTTGATATCTCGCTAATAACTTATAAGCCAAAATAATAGCCAACTACGCAGATCAAAATCGTAATTATGATTAAAGCAAACACCCCAGTTTTCCCCGATTTATGGTGTATTTCATGAGGCTTGCTCTCTATCGCACTTAATTTAGGTGTTGGATGATTACGTGCATCCAGTGGTGTGGTCGTATCTTTGGGTGTGAGCTGCGCGGTTTGATAGTGATTGGCCACTTTCACAATGAACTTGGTACTTAAATCATCAATCTTTTGTTCAAAATGACGTAGATTCAATTGCTCATCTGGCGTGAGCACTTGGCCTTCTGCATTGTAAGGATGTTGAATCTTAGTCTGGATCAATGCTGATAGTGCATCTAAACGATACAGCGTTTGGTGTGCATAATCAGCAGCGTAGTCTGTTGGTAAAAGAGCGAGATGATGGGCTTCATCTGAGGCATCTTGTTGTCCATAGTAAGGTAAGTTTACCGTCTCAGGCTCTACTAAACCTTGTGCAAATGGCGCACTAAACAGTTCTTGTTCGGTAAAGTTTTCGATTTCATCCCATTTCGGCGTTTGTAAGTCTGCTTCAATGCGTTTGCTGAGTTTGTGATTCAGTTCAAAATGCCATAAATTTTCACTACGGATTGAGCTTTGTTGTGTTTTTGGAATTATAAAATCGTGTTCAGCGCTGTACCACTCCGCCAGTTCTTTACCAAAAATCCAAGCAGTTTTTTGCTGTGCTTGATGGCTCACAATAATATGTGGTGTAGCGAGGAGTTCAATATTTGGGTTAGGGTTCTTTTCATCTGCTAGCAATGTTGAGCTATGCAGACTGAGCTGTTTGGTCCCTTGTTTTTTTAAGGCTTCAAGCCAGACCTGAAAATGCTGAGCCAGTAAATGTTGGCTATTCAGATCACGAAACTGAAAGCAATGTCGGTCAAAAATGGCATGTTCTAACCAACGTTGGAAACTTAGGTTGTGGCGCAAATATTCATTGCCATAAGTAACTAAAGTAAGTTGTTGTTGCCAAATAGGATCAAGCGACATCGTTTGTTGTTCTCTTCTGTGATGACACTATCTTAACCTGTTTATAAAACCATGTACTAAACAAATTTTCCTGATCGTAGAGCTTCATCAACGTGCTTAAAAACTGATAGAATATGGGGTTTTATTAATTTTATAAATTGTTGCTTTGAGAGTTACTATGTCACTGGAAGCCCTGACCACTGAAGCGCTTGCTGCGATTGCAGCAGCAGAGGACCTTGCTACACTCGATCAAGTACGAGTGCAGTTTACGGGTAAGAAAAGCCAGCTCGCTGAGCAATCCAAAGCTTTAGGTAAAATGGACCCTGAAGAGCGTAAAAATTTTGGTGCGCAAATTCATGCAGTCCGCGAAGCGATTACCGGTGCTTTAACTGAACGCCAAACACAATTACAACAAGCAGCGTTGGCGCAAAAACTTGCAAGTGAAACGGTGGATATTACTTTACCGGGTCGTGGTCAAACGATTGGTAGTATTCACCCCGTTACTCAAGTGCAAGAGCGTATTTGTCAGTTCTTTACCAAAGCGGGTTTTGTGATTGAAACTGGACCAGAAGTTGAAGATGACTATCACAACTTTGAAGCTTTAAATATTCCAGGGCATCACCCTGCGCGTGCAATGCACGATACATTCTATTTCGATGCGACACATTTGTTACGTACCCATACTTCGGGTGTGCAGATTCGTACCATGGAAGCCCAGCAACCCCCGATTCGTATTGTGTGCCCGGGCCGTGTATACCGCTGTGACTCTGACCAAACGCATTCGCCAATGTTCCATCAAATTGAAGGTTTGTATGTAGCTGAAAATACTAGCTTTGCAGAACTGAAAGGTTTATTGGTCAATCTATTAAACGAATTCTTTGAAAAAGACTTAAAAGTGCGTTTCCGCCCATCTTATTTCCCATTCACAGAGCCAAGTGCTGAAGTGGATATTATGGATGAGCGTGGTAAATGGTTAGAAGTGCTTGGTTGTGGCATGGTACATCCAAATGTCTTGCAGGCAGCGGGGATTGATCCTGAAAAATACAAAGGCTTTGCTTTCGGTCTAGGTGTGGAACGTTTTGCGATGCTTCGTTATGGCATCAATGACTTACGTATGTTCTACCAAAACGATGTGCGTTTCTTACGCCAATTTGCTTAATAGTTTAAACAGTTATTTTAGAATTATTGAAATCCCCCCTAAATCCCCCTTTATAAAGGGGGACTGGTCTACCTAAAACGGTGGTGTGTTTTCCTCTCTTTAAAAGAGGGGTTAGGGGAGATTAAGGACATTGAATTTATGAAAATTAGCGAAAATTGGTTGCGTACATGGGTGAATCCAGCCGTTGATAGCAATACTTTATCTGACCAACTGACCATGCTAGGTTTGGAGGTCGATGATCTATCACCTGCGGCAAAACCGTTCACTGGCGTGGTTGTTGGTGAAGTGTTGACTGTAGAGCAACATCCCGATGCAGACCGTTTACGTGTGACCACGGTGAATATTGGTTCAGGCGATTCTTTACAAATTGTTTGTGGTGCGCCAAACGTACGTGTCGGTATGAAAGCCCCTGTGGCGACCATTGGTGCTGTGCTTCCAGGCGATTTCAAAATCAAGAAAGGCAAACTTCGTGGCATTGAATCACAAGGTATGCTATGTGGTGCGTCTGAAATTGATCTAGAAGATAAAATTGATGGTCTTTTAGAGTTACCCGTTGATGCGCCCGTAGGTGTGGATATTCGTGAATATTTAAATTTAGATGATCATGTCATTGATATCAGCATCACGCCAAACCGTGGTGACTGTTTCAGTATTCGTGGTATTGCCCGTGAAATTGGGGTGATTAACCAACTGACCGTGACTGCACCTGAAATTAATGCCGTTGCTGCGACCATTGCTGATGAGAAAAAAGTCGTGGTGAGCACTGAAGGCTGCCCACGCTATCTAGGTCGTGTGATTAAAAACGTGAATACCAAAGCAGCAACACCAGAATGGATGGAACGCGCTTTGGTTCGCTCAGGGATTCGCCAGCATAGTATTTTGGTTGATATTACCAATTATGTACTGATGGAGTTGGGTCAACCGCTCCATGCTTTTGATGCAGCAAAAATTCAAGGTTCGGTCCAAGTTCGTCAAGCGAATACGGCGGAGAAATTGGTTCTACTGAATGAACAAGAAGTTGAGCTCAATGAAAAAGTCATGGTGATTGCTGATGATGAAAAAGCATTAGCGATTGCAGGCATCATGGGTGGCTTGTCTTCATCTGTTACCGATGAAACCCAAGAGATTTTCTTAGAGTCTGCATTCTTTGCTCCATTAGCCATTGCAGGTCGTGCCCGTAGCTTTGGTTTACATACCGATGCATCACAGCGTTATGAGCGTGGCGTGGATTTTGAACTCCCAATGCTCGCGATGCACCGCGCATCACAATTGATTGCTGAATTGGCGGGTGGCGAGTTCGGTCCGATTACGACTGCGGAACAAGCGGCTGTTTTACCGAAGCGTGAAGCGATTGAGCTAGAACAAGCACAAGTGGACCAATTGCTTGGTTATCGCGTAGATGCTGCATTTATTGAGGATGCATTAACCCGTTTAGGTTGTGCTGTGACGGTTAAAGCAGAAGGTCAGTGGTCTGTAGTACCACCTTCACACCGTTATGACATGGCAATCTACCAAGACCTGATTGAAGAAGTCGCACGTATTCATGGTTATGACAATATTCAAATCAGTTTGCCAAAAATTGAAGCGAAATTGGCTCAATATCAAGACCAATTTGAAGTGGCTCAGCTTCGTCAAACCCTCGTGACTTTGGGTTATCAAGAGGCGATTAGCTTTAGCTTTGCAGACTTAAAGCTTGAGAAGCAACTCAATACGGCTGTGAATCCTTTGGCTTTGGCTAACCCGATTTCAAGCGATTTAGCAGTGATGCGTTCAACATTGCTCTCTAGTTTGATTCCGTGCGTGCAATACAACGTAAACCGCCAACAAAGCCGTGTACGTTTCTTTGAACTAGGCTTACGTTTTGACTATCAAGACGCTGAATCTATTCATGATTTGAAACAAATTCCTACCCTTGCAGTGATTGCAACAGGTGCAAAAACGTCAGAAACTTGGCATGCTAAACCTCAAGCTATGGATTTCTTTGATTTCAAAGGTGAAATTGAAGAAGTATTGGCAGCAGGTCGTGTGCAGGTTGAATATGTTCGCTCTGAACGTAGCTGGTTGCATCCAGGACAGTCTGCTGAGGTTTTAGTCGATGGCCAATCTATTGGTTACTTTGGTCGATTACATCCATCTTTAGAAGATGCATTGGATTTGAGCACGACTTGGGTGGCTGAACTTGATCAATCGGCTGTTTTGCAAACTTATGTATCTAATTTTACAGAATTATCACGTTTTCCGTCGGTTAGACGTGATATTGCGCTTTTAATTAGTGATAAGATAAATGTAAGTGAAATTCAGCAACTTATCGAAAAAACAGGTGGTGAGCTTTTGGACTCGACTTGGTTGTTCGATGTGTACACTGGGCAAGGCGTTGAAGACGGTAAGCGCTCATTGGCATTTGCACTTCTTTGGCAACACCCATCACGTACGCTTGAAGATGCTGAAATTAAATCCGGTATGGATCATATTTTACAAGTGTTGGAAAACACTTATCAGGCGACATTGAGGGCTTCATGACAGCATTAACAAAAGCGGAAATGGCTGACCATCTAAGTGAGCTCACGAGTTTAAACCGTCGTGAAGCTAAGCAAATGGTCGAGTTGTTCTTTGACGAGATTAGCCAAGCGCTAATCTCTGGTGAGCAAGTTAAACTTTCTGGTTTCGGTAACTTTGAGTTGCGTGATAAACGCCAACGTCCAGGTCGTAACCCGAAAACGGGTGAAGAAATTCCGATTTCTGCACGCCGTGTAGTGACCTTCCGCGCAGGGCAGAAATTCCGCCAGCGTGTGGGAAATGAGCAGATCGATTGATCTGCTTTTTTTTGCTTAGAATTTTGGGTGATCGTTTGGCTGATTCAATTCTTGCAAAATCATGGAATGTCGCTTTTTGTTAAATTTTGAGCATAAAAAAGAGAGCCAAGGGCTCTCTTTTTTACTGACTAATCTAAAGGATTAGTGAGCAGCTTCAGAAGCAGCAGCTTCAACAACTTCAGAAGCAGCAGCAGTAGCTTCAGAAGCAGCAACAGTAGCTTCAGAAGCAGCAGCAGCAGCATCTACAGCAACTTCAGATGCAGCTTCAACAGCTTCAGATGCAGCAGCAACTTCAGATGCAGCTTCAGCAGCAGGAGCTTCTTCTTTCTTAGCACAGCCAACGAAAGCTAAAGTAGTAGCAACTGCAGCAGCAATAGCGATTTTTTTGAATAACATGGCATCACTCTCTAAAATATGAGATTAAAAAAAACCGACGTTAGTCTGTTGTATGCTTTTATTGTTCCTAATTTTGCTAGGGACTAACAATGCAGGAGCAGCCTAACTGGTCTGCAAATATGCTATCACTGCGCATTTTGAATTGCTACTAGCTGGGATGAAAAAAGTGATAAAAAAGGTCTAAAAACAGGGCTTTTTTAACAGAAAATAACAATCAATGATGAGGTTTGTATTGGAGAAGTGCTGAATAAACATTTAAAAAGATGAAGGTTTTTTATTTCAAATTTTTGTTTATCAAAAACTTGCAAATAAGTTTACAGAGAATCGGATGAAATGTTGCTTTGTGTAAGCTAAGTCAACCAAATAAAAAGGCTGTCGTTAAGACAGCCTTTTTAGGTGAAGCAGGTCGGATCAACTGGTTGCTTTACGCTTCATTTGATCAAAGAAATCATCGTTGGTTTTAGTTTCTTTCATACGATCAAGTAAGAACTCCATTGCTGCAAGTTCATCTTGGGTATGAAGTAGTTTACGTAAAATCCAAACCTTACGTAGATTGTCTTCAGACATTAGACGCTCTTCGCGACGGGTGCCAGACTTTTTGATATTCATCGCAGGGAAGACACGTTTTTCTGCAATACGGCGATCCAGTGTAATTTCTTGGTTACCAGTACCTTTAAATTCTTCGTAGATCACTTCATCCATTTTACTGCCTGTTTCAATCAGAGCTGTAGAAATGATGGTTAGTGAGCCACCTTCTTCAATATTACGTGCTGCACCGAAGAAACGCTTAGGGCGTTCCAGCGCATGTGCATCCACACCACCAGTTAAAACCTTACCAGATGAAGGCACAACCGTGTTATAAGCACGTGCTAAACGGGTAATGGAGTCGAGCAGAATCACAACGTCTTTCTTGTGCTCAACTAAACGTTTTGCTTTTTCAATCACCATTTCAGCCACTTGAACGTGACGAGCAGGAGATTCATCAAACGTTGACGCAATGACTTCACCACGAACAGTACGTTCCATTTCGGTCACTTCTTCAGGGCGTTCGTCAATGAGAAGAACGATCAGGAAACACTCAGGGTTGTTACGCACGATCGACTGAGCGATGTTTTGTAACAACATGGTTTTACCCGCTTTTGGCGGTGCTACGATAATTGAACGTTGGCCTTTACCGATAGGTGCAACCAAGTCAACTACACGTGCAGTTAAATCTTCTGTCGTCCCGTTACCAAGTTCCATCACCAATTGTTCGGTTGGGAAAAGAGGTGTTAAGTTTTCAAACAAGATTTTGTTGCGTGAGTTTTCTGGCGTGTCGTAGTTAATTTGGTTCACTTTTAACAGTGCAAAATAACGTTCGCCTTCTTTGGGTGGGCGAATGGTTCCCGTAATGGTGTCACCAGTACGTAGATTGAAACGACGAATTTGAGATGGGCTAACATAAATGTCATCTGGGCCTGCAAGGTAAGAACCGGCTGCAGAGCGTAAGAAGCCGAAGCCATCTGACAGAATTTCCAAAACGCCATCACCAAAGATCTCTTCGCCATTCATCGCATGGCGCTTTAAGATGGCAAAAATAATGTCTTGCTTACGGTTACGAGCCATTCCTTCGAGGCCCATAAATTCAGCAATTTTGATGAGTTCGCCAATCGGTTTTTTCTTGAGTTCGGTTAAATTCATAGGAGGTCAGATAAGAATCAAAAATTCTAAATTACAGGATGAAAAGGAAGCAACATTTAGCCGCAGACATGCAATGAAGTAACGCAATTGTATTTGAACTATAACAATTCAGAGGACTGATTCATTGTTTGAAGAGAAACGTGTCAAAACAATTTGTATTGCCGAGCGGCGATCTTATGTGTTGTGTCTTTTAAGAAAATGACAGGATTGAATAATCCTTTATCTCTTGATCATGCAATATAAGAGAGAAAGTCAGACTTGTCAATTTATAGCCGAAAAAAATACGCTGTTGTTTAGACAGCGTATTTCATTTTCAATCTAAACGGATGCTTAAATGTTTTCTTCAATGAAAGCAGTCAATTTCGATTTTGGTGCAGCGCCCACTTGTTGAGCAACAACTTCACCATTTTTGAACATGAGTAATGCAGGAATGTTACGGATGTTATAGTTCACAGCCGTTGCTTCGCAAGAAGTCACGTCAACTTTAACAATTTTCACTTTACCTTCGTATTCGTTCGCCAATACTTCTAATACAGGTGCAATTGCTTTACATGGCGCGCACCAGCCTGCCCAGAAGTCAACAAGCACAGGAACGTCTGATTGAAGTACATCAGCGTCGAAGTTTGTATCAGTTGTATTTACGATATTGCCAGACATGGATAGCTCCAGTTTCAATTTTTGGATAGTTTTATGGCTAATAGTATGTCATAGCCTGCTATCACTGAGTAGATGGATTACTAAATTTTCAACCTTTAGTTTGAATTTGTCTAATTGAAGCTCACGATGTTACTGATCGTGTAACACAATTGTCATATATGCCGAAATTTTAAAAGCTCGTCAATTTCTGACCACAAATGGCTTTTAAATTGCATGGAGGTGAATTAATCTAAGCACAATTCTGTATAGGTTTATATTAAATCATGTCTGATTTTTTGATTGATGAAGAGTTACTTGCTGCCATCGATATGGGGTCGAACAGCTTCCACTTAGCGATTGCGCGAGTGGACCATGGCGAAGTGAAAAAAGTTGCGTCAATGTCAGAAAAAGTACAGTTAGCCGCGGGTTTAGATGAAAATAAAAACTTAACAGAAGCCGCACAGCAGCGCGGTTTGGCCTGTTTATCTCGCTTTGTCGGACGCTTAGGTTCGGTTCAGCCGAATCGTTTAAGAATTGTGGCGACCAATGCGCTACGCCAAGCCAAAAATGGACATGAATTTATTCAAAAAGCGGCAGAAATTTTGCCGAAGCACATCGAAATTATTGCAGGTCGTGAAGAGGCTCGTCTGATTTATTTGGGTGTATCGCATACCATGGTAAACAGTGGGCGCCGCCTTGTGATTGATATCGGTGGGGGGTCAACAGAGCTGATTATTGGTGAAGAATTTGAGCCCATTCATACCGAATCTTTACAAATGGGCTGTGTAGCATTTACCAAAGCTTTCTTTGTTGATGGTGAAATTAACCAAAAAAGTTTTGATAAAGCCGTGGTTGCAGCACGTAAGGAACTTTCTGGTATTGCTAATACCTATAAAGAAGCGGGTTGGGATACGGTGGTCGGTTCGAGTGGAACCATCAAAGCGTGTCGTCAAATTACCGTGAATATGGGTTGGAGTAATGAAAAAGAAGAACTCACCCGTGACGGTTTAGATAAGCTTAAAGAAAAATTGCTCAAATATAAACATGTCGCTGAGATGGAATTTGATGGCCTAAAAGAAGACCGTCGAGCAGTTTTGCCAGCCGGAATCGCTATTTTGTATGCCATTTTTGATGTACTTGAACTGGATAAACTGGTGTATTCAGATGGTGCCCTACGCGAAGGAGTGATGTATGACTTGCTGGGACGTTTTCAACATGAGGATATTCGAGATCGTTCTGTACAAGCGTTAATGGGCCGTTATAACGCCGATCCAAAACAAGCTGAACGGGTCGTGAACATGGCTCAGCATTTGTTTGATGGTGTGGCGGATTCACTCAAATTAACCACAGAAGACAGTGATTTACTGCGTCGTGCAGCTTATCTGCATGAAATTGGTTTAGCGATTAGTCATGCGGGCTACCATCGTCATGGTGCATATTTATTGCAACATTCTGACATTGCGGGTTTCTCGCAAATCGATCAAAACCATCTGTCGCATTTGGTGGCCCATCACCGTCGTAAGCTGCGCAGTGACGCGCGTGTCGATGTGATGAAGGTTGGCGGCAACAAATTAGTCTATCTGTGTTTATTACTTCGCCTTGCTGTTTTACTCAATCATAGTCGTAGCGATCAGATGCTTCCTGCCATTGAATTAACAGTAGGCAATGCGCAACAATGGCAGCTGAGTGTTTCTGGTAATGCCGCGCAATGGCCTTTGTTGGTTGCAGACTTGCATGATGAGCAAGCGCAATTTAAGCATTGGGATGTTGAGCTGGATATCCAATCAGAACAATTTGTCGATGAATAAATTGGTCAATTAGGGATTTATGGTTGAGCTATGAAGAATAAAGCTGCGCAATCCAAAGCATGGACGACGGTTCAAATTGCACGTCATCCTGAGCGTCCGCAATTTTTAGATTATGTGAGTGAAATTTTTACCGAATTTGATGCTTTGCATGGTGATCGCTTATTTGGTGATGATGGTGCAATGATCGGTGGATTAGCTCGCTTTGATGGTCAGCCAGTCATGATTGTGGGTCAACACCGTGGTCGTAGTACGCGTGAAAAGTTACAACATAACTTTGGTATGAGTAACCCAGAAGGTTACCGTAAATCACAACGTTTACTCGATATGGCTGAACGTTTTAATCTACCCGTCTTTACCTTTATTGACACCATGGGTGCATATCCAGGTGTGGGTGCAGAAGAACGTGGTCAGGCTGAAGCAATTGCAACGTCTTTGGCACAACTTTCAAGCTTGAAAGTGCCTGTCATTGCAACCGTACTCGGTGAAGGCGGTTCAGGTGGTGCACTGGGTATTGGTGTGGCTGACCGTGTGGTGATGTTATCCCATAGTATTTATTCGGTCATTTCGCCTGAAGGCTGTGCATCTATTTTATGGAAAACAGCTGAAAAAGCAGAGCAAGCCAGCGAAGCTTTGGCCTTGACTGCTGAAAAATTACAGAAAATTGGTATTGTTGAATATGTGGTCGATGAAGGTGAAGGCGCTCATCTCAACCCAGAACAAGTCATGCATGCTTTAAAAACCGTTTTAAAAGATGCATTGGCTGAGTTGCAACCAATGGATGCGAATGAACGATGCGAAGCACGTTACCAACGTTTAATGAAGTTTGGCAGCGACAATTTAGGGCTAGTGTCTTAACTGAGTTTCAGGATACGCCTGAACAGCCTCATTTTTTAATCGGATGTAGTGGTGGCATGGATTCCATGCTGCTACTCCATTTGATGTCTCATTTATTTCCCAAGCGCATTCGCGCTATCTATATTGATCATCAATTGCAGGATGTCAGTCCGCAGTGGGGCAGCTTTGTTCAAGAACAATGCTATGTCTTGGATGTCCCATGTGTGATTCAAGCGGTGGATGTTGATACAGGCAATGTAGAAAGCCAAGCGCGTAGTGCACGTTATGCGGCCTTTCAGAAGCATCTTCTTGCCAATGAAATTTTAGTTCTCGCCCATCATCAACAAGATCAAGCCGAAACCGTTTTACTCCGATTACTCTCTGGTGCGGGGATTCATGGACTTGCTGCCATGCAAAGCATCGATATACGAGAGAAATTTACAATTTGGCGCCCTCTATTGGCTTTGTCCAGACAGCAAATTGAGCTGTGGGCCGCTGAGATGCAGCTAAGAAATATTCAAGACCAAACCAATTTTGATACCAGTTATGATCGGGCATGGTGCCGAGCTGAATTGTGGCCAATCTTAGAAAAACGCTTTCCGAAAATGCAGCAAGCTTTGGCACGCACCAGTTATTTGATGCAAGATGCCGAAACGATTTTGGCTGATGTGTTGACACAAGATTGGGCCAGTTGCGGGAATGCTGCGGTTTTAAATTTAACCCCATTTCGTCAATTATCTGCACCGAGACAGCGACAGTTGTTGTCCGCTTGGATGAAAGGTGAGGATTTATATCGCCCCGCTTTTGATATGGTGCAACGCTTGTTTGATGAAGTGATTGAATCCAAAGTGGATGCCCAAGCCGCATTGCACTGGAACCAATATTATTATGTGCGCTATCAACAACAGCTCTTTCGTGTCAGTAAAGCAGAGTATTTGGCGGAACAATTCCAGACGATTGAGTCAATTGAGCAGCGTTTTAGTTTAGATCAAGCTTATGCATTGGCTTCAGGGCAATATCGGATTGAAACACAAAAATATGGACTGTCTTCTGCATTATTGGAGCAGCCTTTACAGATAAAACCGCGCTTAGGTGGGGAAAAATTGCATTTGTATGGGCGTGTTGGGGCTTGGCCGTTGAAAAAAGCCATTCAGAGCGCACAAATTTTTCCGTGGCAACGTCATACAATACAAATATTAAGCATAGATAATGTTATGCTTGGTGTTTTTACGCCTAAAGGATTTTGGTTGGTCGAGTCGGCTTATTGTGAAGCGGGTGGATGGCAACCAAATTTAATCGCTTAGTTAAAAAATTCAGGATAGAGAAATAATCATGAGCGCAGTGTTGAATCGTAATATTTGTTTTATCGGCGGTGGTAACATGGCTCAAGCCCTCATTGGTGGCTTGATTTCACGTGGTTTACCTTCAACTCGCATTACGGTTTCTGATCCTGTTGAACAAGTTCGTCATTTATTGGCTGAAAAAGACTTGGTGGTGACTGAGGACAACGCATCTGCTATTCGTGAAGCTGATGTCGTGGTCTTAGCGGTTAAACCTCAAGTTTTAGCCAATGTTTTAAAGCCATTAAACGGTTTATTTGACGGTAAGTTGATTATTTCGATTGTTGCGGGTGCTGAAATTGCCACGATTGCTGCATTAGCTGGCAGTAATCGTATTGTTCGTGTTATGCCAAATACGCCTGCTTTAGTACAAACAGGTGCGCATGGTTTATATGCCACTGAGGCTGTAAATAAAGAAGACCGTGATTTGGCGAGTCAAGTACTTGCTGCGACAGGTTTGACTTTATGGGTAGGCGAGGAAGCGCAAATTGATGCTGTGACGGCGGTGTCTGGTTCAGGTCCTGCGTATTTTTTCTACATGATGGAAAGCATGATCCGTGCAGGTAAAAACCTCGGTCTAGATGAAAAAGTGGCAACGGCATTGACGTTGCAAACTGCTTTGGGTGCAGCACAAATGGCAATCACGAGCTCAAATACACCAGCTGAATTGCGTAAAAATGTCACTTCGCCGAATGGCACAACCCAAGCGGCACTTGAAGTGTTTGATCGTGCACAAATTTCACAAAATATCCAAGCTGCATTGGCTGCTGCTCAAAAGCGCAGTCAGGAACTTGCTCAAGAGCTGAGTGAAAGTAGCAAATAACCGTTTTATTTAGGAAAGTTCAAGTATGGGTGCAAACTCTGCGCTAATTTTTGGCATCATTATTAACGTTGCAATTTTACTGGTGTTCTTCCGCTTTCTCATGCAGTTGGCAGCGGTTAACTTTTATAACCCAGTGGTGATGTCGACCGTAAAAGCCACAAAAATTGTGGATATGTTTGGTCGTATTTTTCCAAATGTAGCGAAAGGCCGCGTTAACTTAGCGGCTTTAGTGCTTTTGGTTTTATTGTATTTACTGAAAATTTTTGGCGTCATGTATCTCTCTGGAGCGATGCCGAATAGTCCTGTACATTTGGTCATTTTAACTTTTGTGACCATGATTCAGGACTTGATTCGTTTCTGTCGTTACCTGATTTTTGCAACGATTATTTTAAGTTGGGTGGTGATGTTTACGCAATCACGCTCGCCTTATATCGAAGTGATTCAAGAACTTGCAGAACCATTATTGGCACCGTTTCGCCGGTTGTTGCCCAATATGGGCATGATTGATCTTTCTCCAATCGTAGCGTTCTTGGCGCTGTATATTGCTGAAATGATTATGAATGAAGTGGCGATTGTTCTGCTCACTGGTTTATAAGATTGTAGCGAATAAAAAAAGGACTCGATTGCGAGTCCTTTTTTTGTGGTTGAAATTTTTAGGTGAAGACGTTGATATTTCTTCTAGGAGGCAAATGACCTCCATACCAGCCTTTCTCCTAGGAGAAAGGCGCAAATGTTTTAGTGGGCTTCATCCCAGTTTCGACCTTTGCCGACTTCAACCAACAATGGCACAGAAATTTGCAAGACGGACTGCATCACGTCTGCCAGTTTCGAAGCCAGTTCATCTGCAATACTTTCATCGACTTCAAAGACTAATTCATCGTGTACTTGAAGTAGCATTTTGGCTTGATCTTTAGGCAGCATTTGATCAACAGCAATCATCGCCATTTTAATAATGTCCGCAGCAGAACCTTGCAGCGGTGCATTAATTGCGGCACGTTCAGCCGCTTGTTTGATCATTTTATTGCTTGCCATAATATCGGGCGTATACAAGCGACGGCCTAAAATGGTTTCGACAAAACCTTGTTCACGTGCAATTTGGCGGGTACGTTCCATATAGTCGAGCACGCCCGGATAACGTTGGAAGTATTTTGCAATATAGCCACGCGATTCTTCACGGCTAAAACCGAGTTGACGGGTTAAGCCAAACTCAGACATGCCGTAGAGTAGACCGAAGTTGACGGCTTTGGCCTGACGACGTTGGTCTGAGGTGACATCTTCAAGTGCGACCCCTAAGACTTCAGCCGCTGTACGACGGTGTACATCTTGTCCATGATTAAAAGCATCGACCAAGGCTTCATCTTGTGAGAAATGCGCCATTAAACGCAGTTCAATTTGTGAATAATCGGCTGCCAAGAGCACGCGACCTTGTGGTGCAATAAAGGCTTTACGAATTTGGCGTCCAATTTCCTCGCGCACAGGAATGTTCTGTAAGTTGGGATCGGTCGAAGACAAACGACCAGTTGCGGTCAGTGCTTGGTGGTAACTGGTATGCACACGATGGGTATCACTGTTGGCTTGTTTTAATAAGCCATCGGTATAGGTGCTTTTTAGTTTGGATAATCCACGATAGTCCAAAATCAGCTCGGTAATCGGGTGGTCAATCTTTTCTAAAACACTTTCAGAGGTACTGTACTGACCCGTTGCGGTTTTTTTGCCGCCCTTAAGTCCGAGTTTATCAAACAGAATTTCACCGACTTGCTTCGGCGAGCCGACATTGAAACTTTGTCCTGCCAGTTCGGTAATTTGGCTTTCAAGATTGGCCATGGTATTGGCAAACTCAACACCGAGTTGGTCAAGGAAGCCTAAGTCGAGCTCAATGCCGTTTTCTTCCATGATGGTCAGGACGCGGGCAACTGGCATTTCGACATTGTGCAAAATATTGACCAGTTCGGGATGCTTTTGTAGTTTGGCATCGAGCACTTCAAACAGGCGATAGGTCACGTGTGCATCTTCAGCCGCATAGTGTGCGGCGGTTTCGATCTCAATTTGGTTAAAGGTTTTCTGTTTTGCGCCTTTACCCGCCACCTGTTCAAAAGTGGTGGTTAAGTGGCTGAGGTAGAGGCGTGAAACATCATCCATCCCGTGACGAGTCGCCACAGCATTGAGTACATAAGATGCCAACATGGTATCGAAATACCAGCCTTTTAGCTCAATGCCATGATTTTCTAAGACATGTGCATCGTATTTCAAATGATGACCGATTTTCTGAACCGACCCATCTTCTAAAATAGGTTTAATTTGCGCCAAGATCTGTTCACGATCTAACTGCGCAGGTGCATTTTCATAATCATGCGCAAGTGGAACGTAATACGCATCTTGCGCATCGAACGCGACCGAGAAACCAACAATTTGCGCTACGCGATAGTCTAAACTGGTGGTTTCGGTATCAAAGGCAAAGCGTTTTTCTGTATTTAAACGTTTGAATAATTGAGTCCACTGTTCTGCACTGAGCACAGTATGGTAATTCGCTTGACCCAGTTGGTCATCGACACTGCTTTGAACGGCCTGATCTTCTGTATTGATGACAGTTTCAGACTGCGCTGATTTGGCAATGTGTTGCGTCGCTTGTTTGTAGGTTGCGCTATTCGGATTGTTTGGATGATCGAGCGATTGTAACTGCTGGCGGAATTCAAGCTCGGTATACAGTGAACGCAAGGCTTCGGTATTCGGATCTTGGAGTTTAAGATCGTCAAAGGTCAATCCTGTCTCTAAGTCACAGACAATACTTGCCAATTGGTGATCTAGAGCAATTCCATCGGCATGTTCTTTGATGTTTTGACCGACTTTGCCTTTAATTTTATCGACATTTTCTAAAATGCCACCAATCGAGCCATATTCTGTTAATAGTTTTGCTGCGGTTTTAGCCCCGACACCCGGAACACCCATAATGCCGTCAGAGGCATCGCCCATTAAAGTCAGATAGTCAATAATTTGGTTTGGCCACACCCCAAACTTTTCAAACACGCCATTTACATCCATCGGCTTATCTTTAAAGCTGTCTTCTAAAGTGACTTTATCGGTCACCAACTGTGCCATGTCTTTATCGCCTGTGGAAATCAGCACTTGCTGTCCCGCGGCTTCCGCACGTTTGGCCAATGTCCCGATGATGTCATCTGCTTCGGCACCTGGGAGCATGTACAAGGGGATACCCAAAGCACGAATTAAGGCATGCAAGTACGGAATTTGCTCTGATAACTCCTCAGGCATACTTGGGCGGTCACCTTTATAAATCGGCGATAGCACATGACGAAAAGTTGGTTCTGGTGTATCAAAAATGACTGCCATATGTGTTGGCTGGGTACGACGCATCAGTTTTTGGATGGCAGAAATTGCCCCACGAATTGCATTGGTATGTAAGCCAGTTGACGTGGTGAGCGGTGGCAAAGCATGAAAAGCACGAAATAAAAAGTATGAGCCATCGACCAAGACAAATGGTGGCATTGCAAGATTCCTTATCCAAATAACCCGTTTATTGTACGTGATTTTGACGCAGAACAAAGTGTATTGATGTACCGATTGGCATAGATGGTTACGGTTATGCGCTTAAAGATGTACTACAAGCTGATGTATTATTTGAAGATGAGAAAATGAGATTGAGAACGGATGCAAACTGGACAGCGTGAAATTCGCATGATGTGGTTAATGGGGCTCACGATTGTTGCTATTGCAGCATGGTTTCTGGCCGTACCGCTGTTGAGTGCATTGTGTGGAATCGCTTTGATCATGAGTGTCATGCACTATATCGATAGCATTGAACACCCCAGTGCGAGGTTGGCAGAACAACGGGGTATTGCTTTTCAGCCAACGTCAAAAGTGCCGCTTTACCTTGCCGCTTTTGTTATTTTAATCGGCATGGTGGGACAATGGGGCGGACTTATTGGATTGGGTATCAGTGGTTGGTTGTTCTTTTTCTTTCGCTGGTTGCGTCGCCTAGAATATTTATTGTTATCCGTGCAAGCACAGCCACATCAGGTGATATCTGACCGATTCCCAGAATCTGAAAACGCTCCCTCTTTACCCACTACTCTAAACAATACAGATGATTTAAGTCTCAGTGAGCAAGTGAAACGCTGGCTTTGGCAGGGCAATCCTGTCTTAAAAGTTGCGATTGTGATACTACTGATTGGGCTTATTTTATTATTACGCTTTGCCACCGAACATTGGCAGTTGAGTCTCGCTGTTAAGCTGAGCCTCGTTGCTGCGGTAAGTGTGGGCGTTGTGATCTTTGGTTATGTGCTTCGGCACAAAAACCGCAGTTTTGCTTTGGCTTTGGAAGCGCTTGGACTGTCAGGCTTATTTTTGACTTTGTTTTTTGCTTACTACAACGGTGTGATTGCAAGTTTAGCGATTGCAAGCCTGTGCTTCGTGATGGTGATGGCGGTTACACTTTGGCTCAGTTTAAAACAACAGTCGATTGAGCTGGCGTTGATGGCGATGATCATTGCTTATTTGGCGCCTTTTACTTTGCCTGTACGGAATGCTACTGCGATAGAGTTGGTAGCCTATTATTTGGTCATCAATATTGCAGTCGCGGTTTTAAGCACGTTCAGACCGTGGAAAATCCTCAACGAAATTGCTTTTTTAATGACTGTGGTCGTAGGCGGCGCTTATGCCTTTTATCAGGGTAAAGCGCCTGAGCGAGACATGCTGGCCGTGTTGGTTTTGGCACATAGTGCGGTCTTTATTTGGTTGAGTTTTCGTTATAGCCAACTTTTGGCGCGTGAGGATTTAACGCAGTTTAAGTTGAAACCGATCTTGGATGTGGCTTTGATTTTTGCTGCCCCCATTGTTGCTTTTGCTTTTTTGTATGTGATGTATTTTGAGGAAACGACTTGGCAGGCAGGCTTTAGTCTAGGCTTTGCAGCGCTCTATGCCATGCTTTATCAACTGCTAAAAAGAGCCCATAGCGTTGATCTGATTGCGCAAAGTTATCTCAGTTTGACTTTGGTCTTCTTGGCGCTGATTCCCCCTATTTTACTGCCTGATCAATGGGGTGTGGTGGGGTGGAGTGTTGAGGGTGCACTGATCTTTATCTATGCCTTATATCGAAATTCTGCACTGAGTCGTTATTTGGCGATGGGCTTACTGGCCGTGGCAGGGCTCTCAAGCCTGTACTATGTGGTGGAGCTCAATCGTTTTCCAACGGAAGTCTATTGGGCGCTGTGTCTGAGTTATTTTGCTGTGGTTGCCGTTGCCAACAGTGTAGAGCGCTTTAGACAACAGTTGTCTTTTGCCACCATTGCCTTTTTTTGCTTACAACTGCTTTCAGCAACCAGCATGTTGTTTATTTTACTTTTGGATGAAATCGACAGTAAAAGTCAGGTGACGATGGCGCTGCTGATCATCATGCTTTTATATACAGTACTGAATGAATGGTTGCTCTACCGTAAAGCCAGTTGGTCATGGCTATTACCCAAATGGATTGGCCTGATTCCGCTGTATGCAGTTGCCTTTATTTTCTTGGTGGGCTTGAGCCATGATGGCATCATTATGTGGTCGACTGGTTTAGATCGCCTATTGTTTGCTTTAACGAGTGGATTACTCACGTTGCTGTGGCTTCGCCCGTTACAGGGCGTAGAGGATGAGCAGGAGTGGGTGAGTTTGGGTGCTTTACTGAGTTTAGCGCTGACCAGCTTAACCCTCATTCCAAGTATGCCGTATTTAAGCATGGTCATTTTACCGCTGGCCTTTGCTGCATGGTGCTACACACAATCGACTCAAACGCGATGGAGACAGTTTTGGCAAGCACGCAATACCTTAGTGCTCATGTTGTTTTGGATCGTGTGTTCTCAGATCTTTAGCCAACAAGCTTTTGCAGGGTACTGGTTACCCATTTTCAATCCATTCGACTTAGTTAGTATTGCGATGCTGATCGGTTTTATTTGGATGCTGAATTTGCAAATGAAAGCGGGTTTGGAGAAAAGCCTGGGTGCCATTTTGATGATGTCGAGTCTACTCTGGCTCAGTAGTTATGTGGTGCTACGTGCGCTGCATGTCTACTTCCTAACACCCTATAATGACTGGGAAATGTGGGAAAACGCCTTGGTGCAACTGAGCTTTACTTTGCTTTGGGTCAGTTTGGCCTTCTTTTGCATGCTGACGGCAACCAAACGAAACTTGCGTTCATTGTGGATTTTCGGCGGCTGTATTTTGGTCTTGGTGACACTGAAATTGGTCTTGTTTGACTTATCTCATATAGGGACACTCACCCGCGTGATTTCATTTTTAGGTGCAGGTTTGGTGATGTTGGTGATTGCGTATATTGCACCGATGCCTGAACTTGATGAAAAGACCAATTAAACAAGTTCAGCTCCTTATGCCTACAGGGATCATAAGGAGCTGAGGCAATTTATTTGATATTCGGTTCTCGTTTCAAGGCTTGTGCATTGGCATATTGATCAATTTCTTCATTGGATAATGGACGTGAAAGCGGATGATCGACAAAACCCATTTTTGGCACAGGAATTTCGATTTGGTTATCTAAGAAACCATTGCGAATACGTTCCTGCATTTCATCACGTACTTGCAAAAAGTGTTCTTGCTGACACCACACGGCAAACAATAATTCAATCGAAGACTCGCGAAAGGCGGTGACGGTGACGGCAGGTTTCGGGTCTGCAAGCACCAAAGGATATTTATTGGCGACATCAATCAGCACTTCACGTACTTTAATGATGTTCTCATGAAAGTTGATCGCTAGGGTGATGGGAATACGCCTTATTGGGAACTTAGAGAGGTTATGAACAGGCGCTCGAATCAGTTGTTCATTCGGCAGTCGTACATAAATGTTGTCCTGAGTGAGTAACTTAACCGAGAGGAGGTCAATTGAAATGACTTCACCTTCAATGGTATTGCCACGAATAAGGGTGATTGAAATGGTGTCGCCAATTTCAAAAGAACCTTCACCAATCAGGAACAATCCACTAATTAAGTTGGATGCTGAGGTTTGTGAGGCAAAACCCAAAGCAACCGTCAAAATACCTGCGGCGCCTAAAAATACACTCAGTTTAAAACCAGCTTCTTTGAGGCTGGCCATCACAAAAATTAGGAAAATAAAGTAAAAAATACCACGACGCCAGACCAGCCGTTGGTGGGCGTTAAACTTGGTTCCAATGGTTCGGATAAAGGTATTTGAAACCAGACGTGCCAAGAGAAACCCAACAAAACACAGCACTAAGGCAATTAAGATCTCTGTTAATCGTTCTGTGTTGATGTTGGTAAAAATGCCTTTTAGGCTACTGGTAATTTCTTGGGGAATATTTGAGTTTGGCATATTTCCCCCTTAGAAGAATGAATCAAACATATTAAATAACGCACTCGCCGAAGAGCGAGGTGGATGCACATAAATCACTTTGCCTGCATGCGGAGGCGTACGATTTTCGATACGGATTCTCGGTGGCCGATCGGCACCTTCATGCAAGACTTTAATTTGTGATGTCCAAAGTCGATCCGTACTTTCACTATAAAATAAAGGCAGGGCTGAAACAGGCACGTTCATGCGGTCAAAACGCAGTTGTAAATGGCTGGTATTGTGGAACTCAATGGGAGTCACTGCACGAAATGCACGTGGTTTGAGTTGATGCAATTCAGTTCGACCATCGACAGCCGTAGCGTAGGCAATTTCACCTGTACGGTGGTTTGGCCCAAACCAAGTTTCTTTGGGTAAAATCACAGGAATATCAAATAGGGGATCGCGCTGACCTTCAATAAAACCCGAAATCCATAATGGGGTGCTGATATACAGCGTCCCGCGCTGACCGGCTGGAATATAAATCGGATCGACAGGTTTAATCACCACTGAACGATCGGCCAAACGTGGCATCAGTTGAATCGTATGGTGAGTGTTTTTAAACATGTAGCGTTTAATTTCAACGGGTTGCGGAAAGGCGAAATGTGGGTCTTCTATCGCATGCCATTTTTGCTCATAGTCATACTGAACTTGAGGACGATGAAACTCTAAACGCCATTCTTGTAGACCGCGGGTGAGGCGAAAAAGTAATGAGCCGAACTGCCACGCACGAGCTTGATTCAACTCAAAGTTGTATTCCCCCCACCATTTTAAATTGGGGCTATCCGATTCAAACAGTTCATTCATATTAGGCAACAGCACATTTCCTTATATTGCAAATCAGTGAAAAACAGACTTCACGCTGTCATATGCTTAGAGTACACTCAAAATAATATTTTTCATCATTATTATAATTTTAAGATGCAAGTGCTTAAACAATTACAAATTCCCTATAGTTTTGCGAAGCGTCATGGCGTGCTGTTGCGTTACGAAGGCGATCAAGCCTTTATTGTGCGCCGTGAAAGTACGCCGTTGTTGGCTTTGCAAGAGGCACGTCGTTTTTTAGGTGTGGCAGCACAACATCAACTGTGTAGTGATGAAGAATTTCACCAGCTTTTAAGCAGTAGCTATGCAGGGGACAGTGGCGAATCACAACAAGTGGCCGCAGGTTTAGAAGATCATCCCGATTTACTCAGTTTAGCTGACCAAGTGCCTGAAGCTGAAGATCTGATGGATCAAGAAGATGATGCTCCAATTGTTCGTTTGATTAATGCGTTATTGTCTGAAGCCATCCGTGTTGGCGCATCCGATATTCATATTGAAGCCTTTGAAAAGAAACTATCGGTGCGTTTACGTGTCGATGGGCAATTACGTGAAATTGTGCAGCCACGCCGTGAACTAGCACCGTTGTTGGTGTCTCGTATTAAAGTCATGGCAAAATTGGATATTGCAGAAAAACGGATTCCGCAAGATGGGCGTATTTCACTGCGTTTAGCAGGGCGCGAAGTCGATGTGCGTGTTTCGACTTTGCCATCATCACATGGCGAACGTGTGGTGATGCGTTTATTAGATAAACAAGCAGGTCGTTTGAACATGACCCATTTGGGCTTATTGAAACCTGACTATGAACGCTTGACTCAATTGGTGCATCGACCACACGGCATTATTTTGGTCACAGGGCCGACAGGTTCGGGAAAAACCACAACGCTTTATGCGGCGCTTTCAGACCTTAATGATGGTTCGAAAAATATTTTGACCGCAGAAGACCCGATTGAATATCAACTGGAAGGGATTGGACAGACACAAGTCAACACCAAAGTCGATATGACTTTTGCGAGAGCCTTAAAGGCCATGCTGCGTCAAGACCCAGATGTAGTCATGGTGGGTGAAATACGTGACTTGGAAACGGCTGAAATTGCGGTACAAGCATCGCTCACAGGGCATTTGGTTTTATCTACACTGCATACCAATACGGCCATTGGTGCGGTCACTCGTTTAAAAGACATGGGCATTGAGCCATTTTTACTGTCGAGTTCTTTGATTGGTGTCATTGCACAGCGTTTAGTGCGAACCTTATGTAGCCATTGTTCCATTTGGCATGAAGCCGATACTTTTGAAACACAACTGTTTCAGCATTTGAACCCAAAATCAGAACTTCAGTTACCTCAGCCGAATGGCTGTGAACGTTGTTCACATACGGGTTTTACGGGGAGGACGGCAATTTATGAAATTGTTGCTGTGGATGATCAGATGCGCCGTTTAGTTCATGGCAATGCCGCTGAATATGAATTAGAAAGTTATGCACGACAATACTCAGGCTCTATTCGTGATGATGGTTTACGTAAAGTGTTGGCGGGGAAAACCACACTGGAAGAAGTATTACGTGTGACCAATGAAGCTGCTGAATAATATCAGTCGAATACTGAGTAGTGGATACGGGTGATGCGTGTAGTTGTATTATCCTGAAATTACCTGATGTGTTTGTATGGCAGCGTCCATTTTGCTTTTAGAATGGAAAGGCTTTGTTGCACAAACATTCAAAAGCTAAACTTCTTCCAAGTTATCTAAATTTAAGTGGCAACTTGGGTGTGAGGTCGACCTAAATCTGTAAATTTATTTAATACGGCCACACGTGCATGAATCTCATTGACTTGGCTTTGAAAGTTTCTCGCACGGAGTTTATCGCCTAATAATTTGATGCAATGCATCTTGGTTTCTATCAGACTTCTGCGATGATAGCCTGACCAATTTTTCCATATTGTTCTTCCTAAACGTTTAACTGTTCGAAGTAATTCATTTCGCTCTAGCGAGCTGGTCTTTGTATCTTTCCAAGGTTTCGCATTTTTTCTTGGCGGAATCACCGCATGTGCTTGTCGGTCTGCAATTACTTGACGGCATTGCTTGGTGTCATAAGCCCCATCAGTATAGACAGAGTCAATCTGCTCATCTTGTGGAATCTGATCGAGTAAATCACCAAGCACTTGTGAATCACTCACATTATTTGTAGTGAGTTGAATAGCGCGTATTTGAAGGGTTTCAGCATCTATACCAATATGAAGTTTACGCCATTGGCGACGATATTCAGGTTGGTGTTTCTTACGCTTCCATTCACCTTCGCCTAGAAACTTTAAGCCAGTAGAATCGACGAGTAGCTGGAGGCCATTACTGCTTTTTTGATAGTTAATTGCAATATCAATATGCTTTTGTCTTCTGCAGATGGTGGAATAGTCTGGTGCTGTCCAATCTAATCTACAAAGATGAATGAGACTTTGCACAAAGCCAGTGACCATGCGTAAAGAAAGATGAAATAAGGATTTGATCATTAAACAGCATTGGATGGCTGTATCTGAATAAGTTTGATTTCGACCATGTTTACCTTTGGGTTGAGCGTACCATTGAGTCTTGGGATCAAACCAAATTGAGAGATTTCCTCGATTTATTAATGCACTGTTATAAGAAGACCAATTGGTTGTACGATAGATTTTAGGTGTGGGCTTATTCATTTGAGAATTATATTGTGGA
>NZ_JAQSUV010000019.1:0-39228 GCF_028649355.1 Acinetobacter sp. Gutcm_16
GGTAATCCCCCCTAAAAATAATAGGATTTAAAAGTAGAATTTTCTCTTAAGATACAAGCAGGAGATTCTGCATGAAAACATCTAAATTTACTGACAGCCAGATCATGTCCATCTTGAAGCAAGCGGAGTCTGGTACACCTGTTGCGGCCCTTTGTCGTGAACATGGTATGAGTAATGCAACCTTCTATAAATGGCGTGCTAAATATGGCGGCATGGATACATCTTTGATGGCACGGCTGAAAGAGTTGGAAACAGAAAATACCAGACTAAAAAAAATGTATGCTGAAGAACGATTAAAAGCAGAAATTATTCAGGAAGCGATGTCAAAAAAGTGGTAAAGCCATCTTGTCGACGTCAGATGGCTCAACAGGCAGTGGCCCAACATGCTGTTAGTATCCGTTTAGCTTGCACTGCATTTGGCATAAGTGAAACCTGCTACCGTTATCAGGCTAGACTCAGTGATGACAATGTGCTCATTGCAGAACAGCTCATTGAACTCACTGAGGAAAATACCGATTGGGGCTTTGGTCTATGCTTCTCGTATTTACGGTATGTTGAGAGTCACTGCTGGAATCACAAGCGGGTTTATCGCATTTACTGTGAGTTGGCACTGAATCTGCGTATTAAACCGAGAAGAAGACTAAAACGACATGTGCCTGAACCACTGAAAGAGCCAATACGTGCAAACCAGGTTTGGTCACTGGATTTTATGCATGATCAACTTTCCGATGGTCGCAAGTTTCGATTATTGAATGTGATTGATGATTACCGCCGCGAAGGCCTAGCCATTGAAGCAGGGTTCTTATTGCCCACAATTAGGGTCATTCGTACGTTGAATCAATTGCTGGAGTGGAGAGAAAAACCGTTAGTGATCCGATGTGATAATGGCCCCGAGTTTATCAGTCACGAATTTGTGCGCTGGGCTATTGAGCACGGTATTCGTATTGAATATATTCAACCGGGTAAGCCACAGCAGAATGCGTATATTGAACGATATAATCGGACTATACGTTATAGTTGGCTGAGCAAGCATTTGTTTGATACGTTAGAAGAAGTTCAGGATTACGCAACTGATTGGCTGTGGCATTACAATCATGAAAGACCACACCAAGCTAACAAAGGAAGGCCACCTCTAATGGCTGCTTAACCTCTACTTTTAACTTCGGTTATTTATGGGAGGATTACCGCACCAAAGGTACAATTTATTGAAGTGAAAATGACCGCCTGAAAGGGCGGTTTTTTATGTGTTGATAAAATAGAATTGTGGGCTAAGAAATCTTTAGTAGAAGGGCTCTTTAACTTCAAAATATTATATTAAATAGATTGTAAATTTTTGGTAATTTCTTTGAATTCGAGTACTGAATTTTGGGTGTTGGGCACGTGAGCTGATATGTATTCATTCTTGGTTTGAAAAAAGATATCAAAGCTTTGACTCATGAATGAATCTTGTTGACTTTGCTTTTGGTAGATAGGGGCTAAATAATTGATATAGTGATTGATCCAGTCTGCTTGTGTAGGAAAAGCAATGTAATCTTTAAGATTTGCATAGAGATTTTTAAGATCAACTGAAATTGCATCAATATCAGGGCTAAAGAGCCAGATAGTAATATCCATCGGCTTGATTTTAGTTAAGGTATAAGGCTGTGAGGGATCAAAGCGTTCTATCTTATAAAGTTGAGCGCCTTCTTCACTATAGCTAGTACATAACAGTTTAGTATTTTCGACTTGAAAATAACTTTTCCCAATTTCTAGCTCTCTAAATTGTCTAGATATATCGAGGCATTGGGGAAGTTTCGTGATATCTGATAATGCTAATTTTTTAAATAACTCAATTGATCTGTGAATGACATAGCTTTCACCTGTACCTGTGATAACCCCATCATTCCAAGAATGGATTTTTGCCGTCTTTTCTATTTTCTCACAGCTTTCACTAATGTCATTGATTACAATATGTTTATTGTCTGCTGTAATAACGATGCTATCATTTAATTGGATGGCTACAATGAATGTCATTTTTAGTCTGAGGCACTGAATCATTATATTTTTATATTAATCCAATTTTGGATTATTTATTACAATTGAAAAAAAATAGGTAAACCCATGGCTGGTGGTTCTCAAATTATCATCAATAAGGATGGTATTAAAATTATTACGCCTGCAAAGTTTGAAGCCAAAGCAGGCCAACATTTATTCAAAAGTGGGGCGGATGTTGATTATGATGTCCCATATCTACCTGATAAAGAGAACCCTTATATTTTGCAGTATCTTGTTAAAAATCAAGATAATGAAGTGTTGGGTAATAAGCCATATTTATTAATCGATGAAGATGGAAATGTTCAAAAAGGTGTAACAAACAAAGATGGACTTATGAAATTAAAAACTACATCAACACAAAAAACTATTGTTACAAGAGTGTTAAATACTGAAATTGAAGAAGCCGAAGATGGTGGAACATCAGAAAATTAGGACAAGAATATGCATTATTCTAAATTAGAGCTAAAAGTTGATAGTCCACTAAAGCTAAAAGATCTGAAATACAAGTTTATTGTTAAAAATAATCAGAGTAAGAAGATCACTTTATCAGATTTAGGTAATTTTGATGATAAAGGGTTTACAAAATTGTATGAAATTTACAATTTAAATACGACCTTGACTTATGAGATTTATCTTCGTGGAGAGGTAATCCAAACGATTTCGGCCAAGCCATATCCTGGTAAGAATAATTGGAGCTTATTTAAAATAAAGTTAACCAAAGCATTAACTAAAAAAGCTACTGAAAATATTCAAGATGTGTATATCAAAGATGATGAAGCAGCATGGTATTTGGTGAAAAGTAAACAGACTGTTCTAGAACTAGTAGGTAAAGTTTTTAAAGCCCCTTTAACACCATCAGACTGGGAAATTTTTCAAAAGAATAATACTCATTTAGGGACTCTTGCCTCAATGAGATATTTAAATCCAGGGCAAGTAGTAATTTTATCAAACGTAACTAAGGGTAAAAGATTAGATAAGTATAAGCAGCAAGCTAAAGAGGCTCAAAAAAAGTTAGATACCCTTACTAAAGATCCTAAATTTGATGCTGAATTTTTCGCCGAATATTATGAGTTTTTCTTTGATGCACTTCATGATCCTTACGCTGGTTTAACAAAATTAGCTGAAGAAGATATGGACTTCACTGAGAAATATGCAGATAACATAAATGGATCAGCAATAAAATCCACTTTAGATGGTGCTTTTAATTTAGCAGATTCGTCTAAAGAGCGAGTACTAAAAAACTACGGTGCAATTCTTAATCAATTGAATGTAGAAAGAGCGAAGAATAGTAGATTAGCTAACCCTAAAAAATTCGCTGAATTTAAAAGAGCAAATGAGAAACTATTTAAAGATTTTGACAATGCTTATTCTCGTAGGATTTTTCATTTCGATACAGGTATAAAAACTCCGAATCTTCGTCGCCACTTACACCAAACAGCATTTGTTCGTGGACAAAACTATAAAGGTGGTTTAGATGGATATCTAAATAATATTAATGATGCAGGAAAAGTTAGTAAAACCGTCAAAGCAGGTGGCTGGCTTTTTTTAGGGATGGATGCCGTAGAAGCAGGATTAACTATTCATAAAGCATATGAATCAGGTGACAATGATGAACTCAGAAAAGCTTCAATTGTAGAACCTTTAAAGATTGCAGGTAGTGCCGGTGGAGCATCATTGGGAGGATATGCTGCTGGTACGGTAGTTGGTCTAATAATTGGAGTTGGTACTGGAGGAGTAGGGCTAATTGTTATTGGTTTAGCTGTTGCAGCTGGAGGCTACATTGGTGGAGAAATAGGGAAATCTAGTGGTGATATAGCTGGAACATTTATAGCAGATCAGGTAAATGAATATTATGAGTAATTCTCAATTTTTTTATAATGTAATTAATATATTAAATATATTATTTTTATTTCTTTATTTAATCTCTATGTTGATTGAACGAACATATATCAAAAGAAACTTATCTAGAATATGTAAATTATCATTTGATAATGAGAGTTATTTTACTAAGATTGATTTAGGTAATTATATGGTTCTCAGCTTCTTGCCTATTGTTATACAAATAGGTTTTTTACGAGAAAAAATTATTTTAAAGAGAAAAGTGGTATTTCCAAATCCTCCAATTTTATTTTCATCTATCAATGATGAAAAGATGGATACATTTTTTAAAAAATATAAATCTTGGTTATATATATCTAATTTAAAATGGATATTTGGATTTTCATGGTTTTTTATTATTGGTGTAATAAACTTATATTTAAAGTAATTAAGATAGTACCTTATCAAAGGTACAACTTAGTGAAGTGAAAATGACCGCCTGAAAGGGCGGTTTTTTATATCTAATAATCGAAGACTACAAGCCATATTTTAATACAAAATTCCTATGAGCAATTTGAAGCAAAAGCCTAAAAAAGCTGTAGAGAAATGATGCTCTAAATTATTGATTTTATTGGGTCTAGTTTGGTAAGAAAGTGACTAAAATACGCTCAAAAATAAGTAATGAAATTGTTATATTCTAAAGGCTTATGTCGGGTTTTGACTTCATCTTGACATCGTAGAGGTCTCCAGTTCGAGTCTGAACATATTTGCCAATTACAGTTTAGTATTAAATCCAAATTGATGGAAAAAAGTTCTTACACACGCAATATAATTAAAGTATGCAAGTATTATGCTGGAAAAACATTTTAAAGTTAAAAATCAGAAGAGCAATGGGTTATACTCAAATTCACCTTTAAAAAGTTATTCGATCATTATTTATGAGCACATTGCTCTTTTTAACCAGTCGAAGGTGTCAATGGTAAATCTAGGAGATAAAGAGAGTAGGTGGACTACTACGTATTTCCAAAATTAAAGAAGTGAATCAAGATAAAACCATTCAACGCATTTAATTAAGATTAGAATAATTTTATTGTAAAAATGATGGTTTAAATAAATATATTTTATCAGTGAGATTGTTGATATTTGAAATATATAGAAATAAGGTTTTAAATAGCGTTATTTAAAATTTATGTTAATTTTCTTCTATTTCTGACTTCGTTAAAATACGATTTATAACAGTTCGAGTGACAGAGTACTCTTTTGCTATAGAGTAAATGCTATACCCTTTTTTAAACTTATCTTTAACTTCCTTTTGTTGTTTTATATTTAATTTTTCAGGGCGTCCAATTTTTTAACACTTTTGCTGAAAGGTTTGATTTTTGATTCAAATATGAAATTATTTTCAAAATCGAAACATAGTTTTAAAAAATGAATAAAACTTTGTTTTGTACTTCCTTCTATTACTGATTTAGAGTAATCTAAACATATGAGATTTATATTTTTTTGATAGATTTTATGAACGCTATTATATATTTCTTTAAAATCCTTTCCTAAACAGTCAAAGCTTTTGACTATGAGTAAGTCTCCTTCTTCTAATGTTAGGTTAATAAGAGCCATAAATTTATCTCTATAAATAACAGAGGTTTCTACTGTCACATTCTCGATAATCAAACGATTTGATGGGATTGAATAACCGAATTTATTTAAATTTATTCTATCCTGTAAGTTTTTTAATCTATTTGGATTTTCCCTGAAATATCCATAAATACGCATGTAGCCCTCAAAATATAATTAATATAAAGTCCTGATTTGTATTTTATACTTAAATAAGTATTAAATAAATATGATGAAAACAGATATATGAATAAAACAGTGTTTAAAACATGTTATTAATTTTTAATTTTAACACTTATTCAACGAAATTGTTGTTGCTTTAATTTTAATTGGCGACATTGGTGTCTAGAATAAATTTATAGCTAGAACGCAGCTAATCTAATATTTATATAGATTTGCTGCGTCAACCTAGCATAATAGGCTGGGTATAGTGTTTACTCTTCTGAAAAATTAGTGATAGCTTAAAACAATCACTTTATGTGATTTGTCTGTATGACTAGTCGTGATATTAGCAACAGAATTTGAATTATTTGGAGTTTCATTACTCAGGTAACTCTTTTCGGATTTGATACTTTCGATCGTTTTCTGAATATCTTCACAAAGTTTATTTGGTTTGTTGTAATTACAGGTGAATTCTGAAATAGAGCCTTGAAAATTAATTTTTTGTGCATGACTCAGCTCACTGCCGCCCCATAAAAAAACTGTGCAAATAATAGGTATATACTTATTTAACATCATCTCTTTTCCCCATTTTGAGATGTCTTAGTTAAAAAATACATGCCTATATTATGAAAAACAACAAGAAAACCCAGAACTTATAAAAAAAAATTATAAATTGTGATGTAGTTCTATTAATCGTATTCTATTGTGACGGTTGCCATTCCTCTGACTGTCCCTGGTGATACAGTTTGTTCGGTTTGATAATAGCGCGCCTTCATTGGAATAGTGTATTGGAGAGTTTGGTTTGAGCTTAGAGTACCAAGAGTTAATTTATCACCCTTAGAAATTACTTTGTTTTGCTTCTGATAATCCCAAACGATTTGTGTACCCACACCTTTTGCACGTGTGTTAATTGGGGCAGTGTTCATAAGAACTTGATTATTACTATTTGCTAAAGAAGTATAATCAAAACTTAAGCTAATTTTATTACTTTCTTCATATCCTGTCGGGTTTTTTCCACCATTACATAAAATATTGAGATCAAAAGCCTGTTCGCCTTGTGTAGATCCAATACCTTTAAAATCAGCTTTATTGACTACGGGTAATTGCACTATTTTATTAATACTTCCTTGAATTTCACATGAAGAAGAGGCGATTGTAATGGCATTGCCGTATACAGTACTGGTTAATATCGGGTTGTTGGGGTATTCATCTATATGGTAGCTACTATAACGGCCTGGCACGAGTGTTCCTGAACCAGTGTTTTCTGCTGTTTTTATAATTTCGACGACAAAATAGCCATTAGCCAATGAGTATGATCGACCTCGTTCAAGTTTTCGGCTATAAGGATAATAGCCTGAGAAGCCTGAAGCTCCTTCGGCTTCACGATATAGTCGTATGCCGATGCCAGGAATATTGGTACTATATACTGAGTTACCGACAGAACTTAATGGATAACGTTGAGTTAATATTGCCTTAACATCTGAAGGCGCACTCCAACGATCACAAGTTATTGTTGAATTATTAGAATAAATAGGGAAGGTTACTTTTCTGAGAACACTGCCTACAGCATCACTTGGTTTTACAACCACACGTCCGACAGCCATGCTTACATCTTGTGATTTAAAACCTCTCTCTGGAGTACAAGCGGCATAAACTTCGCTTATTGAAACTGTGCCAATCAACAGTACTAGTGTATTTACAATTTTAAGTTTCATTGACAAATACCCTCTGTGGTAATCATGTTTAATTTTTCATTTGAAGTTTGTTTACTTACATCGTATTCAATACGGCATTGCTCACTGATGTCATCACCCCATTTTACGGTGATCGTATCTGCTGTTTTATTGGTACGTATGTAGACCATGCTACCTTGAGCGACTATACCGATATTCTCTCCGCCTGAATTATATGCCTCAGCTGCAAATGGTAGCGTTTTTCCGTCAGACGTTAGCCCATGAATATAAATAGCTTTACCTGTTTTCGTTGCAAAGCTAACCTGAGTAATCGCCCCTGCATAAGGCGCAATACGTTGACTGGTTTCTTCAAGTTCAACATCTGACGACATATTCTGTGGATCTAGCGTGATATCATTTAAACGGTAAGGCGTAACATATGGAATGACAGCATAGCCAGCCTTATTTACTGTAAGGCCTGTTGCGTTATTGACTTTTGCTCCTGCTGCATCAGGTGCATGGACTAAGACCATGGTTTGTCCTTGATCTGGACCAAGTAAAACGCCTTTAGTGTGTGCAACAATATTGCCTCGTGCAGAAAGCATAGCTTGTTGATATTGATCAGAAATACTATATGAGCCACCCACTGTAGTAAAATTGGTACGGTATTGGGCATTCATGTTCATACTAGGGTTATTACCATAGGTATCCGTAATAGAAGTCCCATAATTGAATCGGTCACCAAGTAGGCCGCTCATTCCGACCGTTGTGCTGTCACGAGTTGTGATTGAGTTTAAATTGACCGAATTCTTCTTGAATGACCATGGCAGTGACAAGGTCAGCATATATTCCGTATCATTGGTAATCAGTTTTGTTGCCGTGTCTTCAACAGTACGTCTAGTCGCGGATAGGCCGTACGTTAAAGCACTATAGGTATTGCTGTAACCTACTTGATACTGTCGTGTTGTCTCCTGACGATTCCAGTAATCACTCCATGAGCCGGTAGCATAAAAATTACCCCAATTATTCGGCAAGCCTTGGTTCAATGTAATTTGAAACTCACTCCGCTGTTTGCCAATATGGCTTGAACTGATGCCTTTTTCATCAAGGTTTTGAATCATTAATGCATCACGAAGTTTGTAAAAATTCTCGGTTGAATAACGGTAAGCTGCTAATGTTAAATTAGTATTGGTTGGGTTAATGAGCTTACTGTAACTTAATCGATAACTTTGTCCTGTTTCACTGTCCCGTTTTTTGAAATCTGCTTGTGAGTGTGTGACGTCTAGCGAAACTGCACCAATTGGAGTTGAAAAAGCGCTTCCTAAAGTCATAGCTCGGTAATCTTCTGCACTTTGTATACCAGTAAAAGCAGTAATATAGTTATTAATGCCACGTTGGTATTTGGCCTGAATAATCCATGGATCAAGATCAATCTCTTTATCTCGGAATTGTCCTGTGGTGATTGAATAACGGCTCATACCGGGTCTGAGCATTTGTACTACAGATGCATAAGGTACATTAAAGTGTTGAATTTCACCGTTAGCTTCTAAAATGGATACTTCTAGTTCACCACCGAAACCTGTTGGGTAAAGGTCATTAATTTCAAAACTACCCGGTGCGACAGTTGTTTGATAAATGAGTTGACCTTGTTGGCGTACTTCCACTTTTGCATGTGTTTTGGCATTTCCTCGAATACGTGGGGCGTAACCCAGCATGCTATTTGGTAGCATACGGTCATCACTAGAGAAGTCAGCACCGCGATAGCCAAATGAGTCGAAAATTTCACCATCAGTATAGCTATCACCTAAAGTTAGGACGGCTCTGTAGTTAGGAAAAGCACGCTGAACATAAGTACTAACAGCATCATAACTACTTTGTTTATTTGTTGGAGCATCGTTATTATCTTGATCGTGGTCTCGCCATTGCCACTGACCATTATGGCGGAATTGCCAGCCTGCTAGATTGGCACCTGCATTAATTGAAGTAAATGCAGTGGTTCGTTCTTGATGTCCTTGCATTTGATCAAAGGTTTTAAATGCACTGGCATTATAAGAAAGAAATGCCGCATTAATACCACGATCCCATATACTTGGAACGACATAACCTTGCGCATTTTTCTGCATCACAATTTGAGGAATTGAAATATCTATTCTCAATTTCGATTGATCAAATTCGTAATATGCATCCTCGACCCATTGTTCAATTTTTTGACAAGGGGTGATGTTGAGTGCTTCATTTTGTTGAATTAAAGCCTCTGGTTTAACACCATATTCAATTAAGTTTTTTTGAGTAAAACAGGTAAAGGCATTTTCTTTATTATCTAAAGCCTTAAATACCATACGATGTTTACCAAACCAATTATCATTCACATAAACATCTAGGCTATATTCACCAGGTAAAATTGGATTACCAAATTTAAAGCGGTCAATATCAATTTTTTTGGCATCACCCATTAAAAAAGCGGAGTCAAATTCTGCTTCTTCTGCAACATTTGCTTTATCTTCTGTTTCAGATGCATGAACAAGTGCGGGCATACTGAGTGTGATCACACCAAACGCGATATAGTAGCTAATGTGATGTTTAACCCATTTAAGACTTTGTTGTTTTTTTGGCATGAAACTGTCCGCCTATTAATTGAAATAGGTGTGTTTTTGAGTAAATTTACTTATCTTTGAATAATGTTATTGCACGCGAATTGGCAATTCGACACGACCACCGTAGTCATTGATGCTGGTGAAGACCATTTTGGAGGTGTTGCCTCCTTTTAGCTTGATACTGTCCTCAGAAAAAGGTTTTAGCATTAAGCCTTCTTTAATTAAGTCTGTGCGCTGACCCGCGTTGTTCTGATTGATAGACGTCAATGTAATATGAAATGGCGTAGGATTTTTTACCTTAAGTTGGTCGCCTAGTACTGTCCATTGAAGTTTAGAGGGAGCAGCACCAGAGTCCCCTTTAATTTCACTTGGGCGATAAAAAAACTTAATGCGCGAGCGGATTGCTAATTGTAAGAAATTATCTGGTACGTCATTTGTTGTTTTTGTACTAGGTTTGGGAGGAATATCTAAAATATTCAACCAATACAAGGTTTCTTGAGTTTGAGATAAGTTTGCAGTTTTTGGTAAAGCTGAAATTCTTAAAGTTTGACCTTTTTGACTATCTACCCGTGAAATTGGAGGAGTAATCATAAAAGGGGCTTGAGATTGGTCTGGAGTACTTTTCGCATCACCTTCATCAATCCAAGCTTGTACAAGTGCAGGTTTGTTACCATTATTGCTCACTTGTAAAGTGATTTCACGAGCATCTGAAGGATAGATTACACGTGTGCCATGAATAATAATCTCGGCATTTGTTGCAGTAAATGGGATAAAACAAGCTAAAAGTGCAGTTTTGAAAAGGGATGACTTAAAGTGCATGATATATTCTCTCAAACAAATCTTAACAAGTGAGCTTATGCAAATAGCAGCACAAGCTCTCAGCTATACGCTATAAATTATTGATAAATAATTGTATATTGAATAGAAGTTGTTACTTTGCCTGCCGTAGAAGCATCAGTTGCATAGTATTCAGCATAGTAGTTCAAGTCTGCAGAACCTTGGTCAGCAACATCAACCCATTGAGAGTTTTCTTGAGCGCCATTTGCACCTGCAGCTTTTAATGGAATGAATAAATTATTTGAACCTAAAAGTTGAACTTGTACGTTTTTCGCACCACTAGCATCTTGGTTATTTAGGCGGCCAGTTGAGAAATCAACAGTAGCACCTGGTTCAAAATAAGTCGCTACCTTACCTTCTGAACAGTTATCGAGTTGAATGGTGAACGGAGTACGGCCAGCTACGTCACCAACTTTAGCAAGGGTTTGTCGAGAAACAGTAGGTAAAGTTACAGTGAAGTCTTTACCTTGGGGAGTAACGATGTCACATGTTTTATCTGTTACTAATCCGTTGATCGTAATTGTGCCATCTGCTGCATTTGCTGCACTCATAGCTAATATAGTTGTAGTTGCGATAATTGCGATACTTTTCATTTAAAATCTTCCAAAAAAGATGTGGATAATTGTTAATAATGTACCATTTTGGTGCGCAAACTATAACAAACTAAAATATAAATGCAAACTATGTCACATATTAATTAAAATATGTTTAATTTACACAGTTAATTAAAAGCATATAAATTGACAAAAAATTACAATAAATATCTTCTTAAATATAATAGTGACTTAGCAGTTTTTATATATTCATTTAGGTCAAATATTCGTTCTTTTTATTCTTAATATTTGTCACACTTTTTTTATAAAAAAATTATACATTTCTTATTGAAATAGCTAAAAATTGAATTTGAAAAGCTTAAAATTTAAGCGAATTCTAGCTGTTCTTACTTAACATCGACTTTTAAGTGTGGCTGTTTATGGAGATTAGTCATTAGGAGAGTGATCTGAAGAGATGAATATCACTTATGAAGTTGAGTTGATATAAAAATGGAAATTGAATTGAAATAAACATAATCTAAAAATTGATAGATGCAATCCATCTTGGCTTCAACCAAACTTCGGCGATGAAAACCTACCCATTTTTTTCATATTGTTCTTCCTAAATGTTCAGCTGTCCGCAGTAGCTCATTTGCTCTAATGAGCAAGTCTTTGTATCTTTCCAGAGTTTCGCATTTCTCCTAGGTAGAATCATTGCATGTGCTTGCCGATCCGAAATTACCTGATGGCACTGCTTGGTATCATAAGCTCCATTGGTATATACGAAGTCGATCTGCTTATCTTATGGAATCTGACCAAGTAAATCACCAAGTACCTGTGCATCACTCATATTGTTCTTCGTAAGTTGTACAGCACGTATTTGCAGGATTTTAGTATCTATGCCGATATGAAGCTTGCGCCATTGACGACGATATTCAGACTGATGTTTCTTACGGTTCCATTCACCTTCACCTAAAAACTTCAGACCAGTTGACTCTACGATTAGATGCAACCCATCACGACATTTTTGATAGTTAATTGCAATATCAATGTACTTTTGTCTTCTGCAAAGGGTGGAATAGTCCGGAGCTGTCCAATTAAAACCAGATAGTCTAATCATGCTTTGAACAAGGCCTGTCAGCATGCATAAATACAATCGAAATAGAGATTTGATCATCAAATAGCATTGGATATAAAAAGACCAGTGGTTGTACGATAGATTTTATAAGCTTATTCATCTCAGAATTATAGTGCTGAATGATACCTTACGAGCAGCATTATGCTATTGAATCGGTAGGTTTTAAAGTTCTAAGCGATTATCACAAAAACATGGCTGAAAATAATAAACCTAATAATACAATAGGAGCAACATATGAGTGAGCCGATAACGGGCCCTACCTTGTTTATTTATCATAGATGCTGTTTACATATAGAGAAAAAGACCAAAAAAGGTTTCAACTATAGACTAGTTACTGCTTTTTAAATTTCACTGTTTCTAATGCTTTTGAGTGTCCCAATAAAGCTGAGAAAATCTGAAATCATCATCGTTGAAGCCTTTTTTCTCTTTGAGCATTTATTAACGCTTTATTTCGATTTGCATTTTCTTCTAAGTTCAATGCACCAGTATCATGATTGATTAAGTAATAATGTGACCTTTCAAATGAGCTCATATTTGCGGTATGTCTACGGTCTTCCTGTGTTTTGAATAAATCGTTTTCATGTTGTTGTATTAAATTTAATTCTTGCTGTTTGGCAGACTGAAAAAAATCAAATGGCTGTGGAGTCGAGTTCACCTCAAAACTTGGTTTTTCTAATGTATATAGCTGGGGTTGAGCCAGACAATGTGTCGATGTCGAGATTGTTGTGGTAAGAATGATCCCATACACAGCTAAAAACATGCTTCTTTTCATTAAGTTTGTCCAATTTTAAAAGTTGCCTATTTTAAAATAAAACTACACAAATAGGGTAGTTTTTCTAAAGGGTTACGACACTTAAAAGCTTAGAACACCATTATTTTTTTAGTGTGTTTTTTGATTATCTTATCCACACTGCTGATATTTAGTTTGAAACTAGAATTGGTCAAAAGTCAGTATCTATATAGGATGACTATCATCTATAGAAATGTTTTACAAGCTTGCAAATTTTTCTATTCATGGTCGGGGAGAATATAGCTAAATTTTGGAAAAATTCAGCTTGCTATTGGTATTTAGTCTACAGGCTAATGCGTTCTAGTATTTAAAAAAAACTATTGTGTAGAATTTATCCGATAATTATGGATAGCTGTTTGAGTTAAAGGCTTTGCAGCAGTTTAAATATAAAAAATGACCAGTACTATTTGAATGGAAACTGGATTGTGTGCAAGGTATGTGGATCTCGTTTGATCGAGGTAATGGATTTCATTAGAGGAGGAGTCTTATTTTATTACTGGATCTTATAATGTTAAATAGGCTTATTGGGTGCGATTTATGTGATTTTAGTAGTGGCTTAAACTCGAATTTCTGGAGAGAGTGAGCTAAGTGCTAGTGGATTGGATCTTGTTTATAAGTTTAAAAGGTAATATATGCTAGGCATTTACTTATTTAGATATTATAAGTGAAGGAGTTTTTTGCAGATTTTCTGGCTGATATTCAATCAGAGTGATGCTTAGTGTAAGGGAGATTCATATCAAGTACTACGAGAAGGCTATTTACATAGCCCACGTTAAAAGTGGGCTATGGTGTATTTAAAAAATCTATTGAGTCAATTTCGGTTTTAAAGCTGTTAAATTTAATACACTTTATCTTTATTTCTTAAACTCAGTAATCTGGATCGGCTTATCTTTGACAAACTCGACAATGCCTTCACTTCCTTTAATGTGAATCGATACGCCTTTGCCGTCCGTCATAAACATACCGCTTGCGGCTGGTGCACTTTTCAGCATGAATGTTCGATCTGAGTTATCCGTCATCATCGCTGTTTCAAAATTATCAGATGACTTCAGTTCAATGGTTAAATCCATTGGTCCTGTGAAGTGAATCACTTGTGTTTCTACAGCATTATTGCTTGATGTATTTTCTTGAGTGACTTTTCCTGTTGGTGCAGAAGTACAACCCACTAAGGCTAAAGTAACGAGTGTTGCACCTAAAGCATTTTTCATAAAAATGACCTTTTTATATATAAATCATAAGTCCATATATACTATTTGGTATATCTTAAGTTTAAAAGTTTGCTTTACATTCGCTTTACATAAATGGAGTTTTACGTTGTATAAACGTACTGTTATTCACCTTAAGCGGTTCAAAATACGGTTTAAAGTATTCATTCAAACCTTACACAACAGAGTAAATTGATATTTAAAAGTTCAATTTATTCAGTGGCATTAAATGCGTCATGATAACTGACAACGCCCTGCGGTATTTCTCCATTGAAACTAAGGGCTTGAAAGTATTCGCTAGGAACATTAGGTAAAATCAACTCTAGATAAGGTCGAAACCCAAAGCGATGATAATAATAGGGATCCCCTAATAGAACACAGCCTTTGGCACCCAGTTGTTTTAATTTTTCAATGGATGCCTGCATCAGCTGTGACCCAATGCCCAAACCTTGTTTAGTTGGGCAGACAGAAATTGGGCCTAGGCCATACCAACCTGTTGTACCTGTCGAGATAGATACAGGTGAAATGGCGACATGACCGATAATTGAATCATCTTCAACAGCAACCAAAGAAATCGTAAGTTGACCGCTTTTTCGGAGGTTGTTCACAATGAATTGTTCAGTATGGCTGGTATGTTCTGCATTTAAAAATGCAGTGCGAGTCAAGGTCTCAATGCTTTCAATATCTTCTGGCTGTTCGTCTCGAATCGTGATGTTCATTAAAAAATCCTTATGAGTATTCGTGTAGTGTAAAGTGATCTACTTTTATGAAGACTTAACTTCAACCCACTCTAAATAGCTCCGACCAGTTGCTTAAATAGGCAGGAGAGCGATTGCACTGATTCATTTGCCAAGGTTCTTTTTTCTCATGGCAAACCCCTAAAGAAATCATATTTTTACCAAAACGTTCAGCAATGGCATCCATGGTATTGGAGAGTTCTTCACGGTTATTTTTATGGCTATAGTCGGTAAAAAGATCATGCACAAATTTAGATTTATCCATAATTTCCAAAAGGACGATGCCCGCCTTTTTGTATTTAAACCCTGACTTGAAAATTTGGTCAATGCCTTTCATGGCCGCCTGTGTAATTTTAAGTAGATCATCGGTATGCTCATGCATATGCACAATGGTATAGGGCGAGTAACGTTCACTTTGGCTAAAACGACCTGTTTGAATATACACCCCGATCATTTTACAAATAGAGCCATCATGACGTAAGCGTTTAACTGCACTGGCAACATATAAGCGTACAGAGGCTTTGATGTCATCAATTTCATACACAGCTTGACCATATGAGCGACTACTAATAATTTGCTTATGCGCAACCGCCTCACTTTCAATATTGATGCAAGACAACCCCTGAAGTTCACGGACAGTCTTTTCCATGACAATACTAAAGTGCTTTTTAATTTCACTTGGCTTGGATTCAATCAAATCTAAAACCGTATAAATACCCATCGCGTTCAGCTTTTTGCAGTTCTGTCGACCGACACCCCAGACTTCACCGACCTCCACATCTGCAAGCATGTATTCAGCAGTACATGGGTCCATGTGTGCCAAATTGCACACGCCATTCAACGCTTTATTTTTCTTGGCCAGATGATTGGCTATTTTGGCTTCTGTTTTGGAACGACCAATTCCAATACAGCAGGGAAGACCAAGCCACTGCCATGCCTTGTCTTTCATGTCTTTGGCATAGTCAGTGAGGTTAAATAAATGCTCATAAGCCGTTAGCTTTAAAAAACATTCATCAATGGAATAGATCTCTTGTTCATCGGCTGCCACATATTGCCCCAATAACTGCATGAAGCGGCGAGACATTTCCCCATATAGAGCATAGTTACTCGAAAACACTTGAATATTATGTTGCTGGACAAGTTCTTGAATTTGAAAAAAAGGGACAGCCATACCAATGCCGAGATCCTTGGCTTCTTGGCTTCGAGCAACTACACAACCATCATTATTACTTAATACAATCACAGGGCAGTCATTGAGCTTTGGATTAAAGACGCGTTCACACGAGACATAGCAATTATTCACGTCAACGAGCGCGAATATTTCAGTTTCATTTTTCATATTGCTTCTTCTTATTATTCTTAACGGTGGTACAGACGTTTTAAGTTAAACGTCACCACTCCCCAAATGACAAAGGTTTGATTTTCTGTAGGAATAATATGTTCATATTCAGGGTTTTCAGCTTTTAGCCAAAGTTGAGGCAAAGGGTAGTTTTCATCTCCAAAAATGTCTTTGATATCCGACTTTGACATTTTGTTTGTCATCATCAGTCTTTTAATCGTGGAGTCTTTATTATCAATTAAAGCCACCACGATGTCGTAGTGTTTGGCTTCAATACTCCGATCAATAATAATCGGGTCATTTACTTCAAGACCTACACCCAACATTGACTCACTGTCTACATGAGCGATGAACGTTGAAATGGGGTTTTGTATTAAAAACTCATTGAGATCGATGGCTTTGCCTTGTTCATCTTTAGTGCTGAAGGCTGGGCCTGCTGGAATGCGTTCTAAAGAAACAGGAATAGAGACTTTGGACTGAAGTAGAACAGGAGTCAGCCCAAGTTGATCCGCAAGTTCAGCTTGCTGCGCAATTTGTTCGAGCATGCTATTGATGGTGGGGCTGGGTTTGCCGTCTGGCCCCATGAGATCTTGTAGAGACGACCATGCGTCGTCCGAGAAGTAGATGGGTAACTTCTTTGACATGTTGAATACTCCTACGCTACAAGGCGTGTTTGGAAGTGAAATCTGTCTGTTTAGAATATGCTGATGTGGGTGAAAACTCAAATTTAAAAATGCTGAATAAACAATGCTCCGTCAATTTTGGTCGCGGATAAGAAAAGTAAGAAACTTTCTTTTGGGTGATAAATAGCCCTTTGATCAGGGCTATTATTAGTGCTGATTATATTGTTAAGCCGATGATCTAACTGAAAACTTAGGGATTAGTTCCTAAAAACTCAAAAGGTTTGGTGACTTTAAAGGATGCATTGGCTTTGCCTGCATATGTCATCGCTTGGTCTGGGCCAAGTTCTAACTTCTTGGTTTGACCATCTTTAAAGTTAATTTCCTTTAAATCGACCCAAAACACATTGGGTGAAACAGCAGATTCAAAGAAATATAAACTGCGTTTATGGTCGACCACTGTACGCCAACGGGTTGATGAAATATTTGGTTCTTCTTCAGTGTTCAATCCAAAGGGTACGGAAGCATTGCGAATGACACCAAAAACACTCGCTAATGAATGTTTATAATTCGCATTTTTCGGGATGGCATTGATATAAAAAGATGCTCTCGCAAAACGATCGGCTGCACGGTTTGTGCCCGGCAGCATGGTTGTTCCACCAATTTGCTTCCAATAAGCATTTAGCGCCAACTGCTGATCAAAAATTGGTGAGTTGGTCATGACTTGGTATTGGCGACTGTGATGAATCACTTGTTTTCCACCAATATATTCAATGATGGCACTGTCGCCTGTGGCATCTGAAATGGATAAATGCAGCGTCGCTAACCGTTTTTCACCTGGAACTTGGTCGGTCACTACCGTGAATGGTTCTTTTTCCAATGCCTGAATAGCCTCATTCACCGTGGCATAATTATCTAAGACGTATTGTGCCCACAGTGAAATGCCCAAAGTTGGTTTTTTAGAGGTTTTCACATTTGGATATTCAGACTCAACCAACCACAGTAAGTTTGCCATCAGTCCTTTTTCATTGACGCCGTCGGTAGTAGATATGTCATAACCCGTTGCAACCACACTGCCGTACTTGGATGTCCATTGAATCGATTTTGGCCCCGCCATACCATTACGTTTGACATTATTGGGTAAAATCCACAAGTTGGTTCCAATATCACTTTTCCAGTCCATCGAACGTGCTGTCATGACGTCATTATTACCCAGATAAACTACACGGGTACATGCCATAGCAGCTTCTGCTACCACAAATATTCCTGTGGCAAATAATACTTTTTTTAGTACATTGTCCATTATCATGCTCTCTTAGAAAATAGGTAACTGTAGTGTTAAATGTCTTAATAAAAATTGTTCGCTTTATAATTGTGTTCAAAATAACGATAACCTATTCCGAGATTTATTTTGGATCGCGTTGAGTTGTGTAGTCTCAGGAGATAGATACGCTTGATTGTAAATTCTATAACTGGTTTGATCTAATTGGGTATTTAAAGCAATAGGTAGGGACAATGCATGTTTTTCTTGAGAGGTTGCAGTTGTTTTCCAGTCAGCAAAAAAATTCAAGTTTTTTTGACCTATTGTGTTGTCTTCATCTACACCAAAGGCATACATGTTCGGGTTCAGTTTTAACGCGCCGTGCAAGCCTTCTATAAAGCGTTTAGCCTGAGTGCTTTGGCCCATAAAAATACCGATTGAAAGTAATGAATATATTTTTATTTTCATGTCATTCCCTTTTTTTTATATTTTTACCACATGATATAAAAATAGAGTATGACTTGTTTGATTGTTTTTAGTACAGTTTTATTTTAATGCTTATTAGTGAGTCGAAAAGATATCCTTAGAAGATCAATAGAAACCAATGTACAGCCAGATTTAATGAAATGATTGCACATTTTATGATTTAAATATGCTGCTCATATTTTGATGTACTTATTCACAATATCGGCAGCGCCTATATTCTGAATAATCCACAGTTGCTGCTGCTATGAAACATCATAAATGGGTAAATAATAGCTTCAGCGCCAGAGCAATTAATATGAGGCCCATCAATCGCTCAAACTGTTTTCCCATCTTTAAAAATTGCTGTCGAACGACGGGGCGAGAAAACAAAACAGCGACCAGCATGAACCAGAGTGCATTAACGATACACATCCATATCCCATAAGCAAATTGTACTTTCATCGGGGTTGTCGGACTGACGAGTGTGGTAAATATAGCCAGAAAAAAAATAGTCGCTTTGGGATTGAGCGCATTGGTCATAAAGCCCGTTATAAAGGCTTTGCTTTGACTCAAAGGTATATTGGCAGTTTCTTCAATCGAGGGATCGATATTGACAGAGGGAGCACGTAATAAACTCCAACCTAAATAAATTAAATATAGTGCGCCTGCGATTCTTAAAATAAGCATGAACCACGGACTTTGTTGAATAATAATGCCCAAGCCTACAAGGGTATATAAAACATGAACTGAAATTCCTATACCAATGCCAATAGCCGTGATGCACCCAATTGCATAGCCATAGCGCACGCTATTTCTAACCGTAATGGCGAAGTCAGGGCCGGGTAAAAGGACCGCAAGAAAATGCACCAAAGCCAAAGCTAAAAATTCTGAACTATATTGCATCCACATATTATTGATGCTCATCCGAAACGCGATAACTCACAGTTAACTTATCTTTTTTTAGTTTATAGCCTGTAATTTTGAGTGTCCCAATTTCAGATAAATTTTGGACATGGGTTCCACCACAAGCAAATGCAGGTAAATTCCCAAAAATGACTTCACGGTAGCCATCAGCATTTTGTTGGGTCAGTCTGACGAGTTGGCTAGAAATATATTGATTGCATATATGCTGTAAAGTTTCTAAATCTTGGTCTTCAGAATGATCTTGTCTGACAAATTGGACTTTGCATTCGTCTGGCCAGTGCTGTGCTTTGGTGGGTTGCCAACCAAAGGCTTGCATCACATGCCCGATTAAGTGGCCTGCTGAGTGTAGGCGACTGTGATAGTGGCGTCGGTTAAGGTCAACTTGAGCCTGTGCCAGACCTAAAGTAATCGCGTGATTAGCATAATGAATAATTTGATCATCTTGCATAGCGACATGAAGCACATCTACACCATTGATTTTACCTAAATCACTGGGTTGACCACCACCTTGCGGATGAAACGGTGTTTGGGCAAGCTGAATGGCAAATCGTCCATCTTCAGTGGGGTCACACTGTAAAACTTCTACCTCAGCTTGAGTAATGTCGGATAGATATAAAGCTTGTGTCATGATTATCTCTGTCAAAATTTCACAGAAAAGATTATATGAGGCCTAATTATTGATGATAATCTAGTAAAAAATTAAATTACTTTTTCCTCATGAGCACAAATCAAAGTATGGCTTTACTCCAAGAAATGGCTATTTTTGTCAAAGTTGTGGAGACTGGCAGTTTTTCAGAAACGGCTCGACAGCTTGGAAATACGCCGTCCGCAGTGAGTAAAGCCATTAGTCGATTGGAACGGGCTTTAGGAACAAGGCTGCTTGAAAGAACAACGCGAAAACTGCGTTTAAGTGAAAGTGGAAAACAAACGTATGACCATTGTTTAGAGATGGTTAGAGCTGCCCAAGCAGTAATTGAGCATTCAGGCAAATTCAATACTGAACCGAGTGGGACCGTTCGGATCAGTGTACCGAAAGCCGTAGGGCATTATCTGATTCATCCGTATATACCCGAGTTTCTTGAACTTTATCCTCAAATAGATATTCAACTGCTGTTGGAAGATCGTTTCATAGACTTTATTGATGATGAAATTGACTTGGCCATACGCATCACCAATGAACCGCCGTTGGGCTTAAAGGGCCGACAGCTCATTCGTATTGACCATGTCTTAGTGGCGACAGCCGAGTATTTAAAAAAGAATGGAACACCTCAGCAACCGAGTGATTTAAGCCAACATCAATGTATTTATTTGGGTGAACAAGTCAGTGATTCAAAGTGGAAATTCCAAAAGGGTAATAAAACCACCAGTGTGACTGTAAAAGGACGATATTCGGCGAATCATACTGGTATCCGACTTGATGCGGCTTTGAAGCATATGGGAGTCGCAAGTTTGCCTTATTTTATGGCGAGACATGCTTTAAATAACCAAGCACTGATTCAAGTATTACCAGATTGGCATTTCAAGACCTATTATAGTGGAGATGCTTGGTTATTATATCCACCCACACGCTATTTAGCTCCGAAAATAGAGGTCTTTATCCAGTTTATTGCGCAGAAACTGAGTTTAGAACCCGTCCTAAAAAGTGAAGAGACGCTTGCTTAATTTATTAAAATGGCATCTTTCAACGAGCTTAGAGCATGACTAATGCTGAGTTAGATAGGTGATGAAGAGTAAACATTGATGATGCATCTTTGAAATAGCCTAAGCAGACTATCGATATTTAAGCCATAGTATATGCATCAAATGTACCGCATAATTTGAATGATTTAATGTTTAAGTTCTAGCGTTGAAAAAGACTTTAAAATGAAATAAGCAATTTAATAAGAGATATGCAATGAAAAAACATCTACTTTATTCTTCTATCTTGGGTTTAAGCATCCCTACTTTGGGCTATGCAGATACAACCAATATTCATGTTTTAAGTGCAACGGTAAAAGATCAAAATATTGCGAATGCACAAGTCATTTTACAAAAAAATGGTGAACAGTCTGCATCAACTTCAACTAATGCAGACGGCCGAGCAACGGTGAATAGTAGTAGTGCGAATGGCGCAGACAATTTATTGATTATCAAAAAATCAGGCTATTCTACACTAGTTGCAAAATGTCCCTGTGATGGCATGACCTATGCTTTAAGCCCTGTATTGAAAGACTTAAACAGTATGCGAATTGTTTTAAACTGGGGACAGAGTCCTTTAGATTTGGACTCGCACTTAAGCTATAAAAATCAACATGTCTATTGGGACAATAAACAAGGGCAAGATGCCAATTTAGATGTCGACGACACAGACTCTTATGGCCCTGAAACCGTAACCATCGATAAACGTTTAGACGGGCAATATTATGTTTATTCAGTGCATGATTATTCAGATCGCGCCAAACCCAATACTGCGAACCTGTCGAATAGCCAAGCAAAAGTTATGGTCTATGCTGGCGAGTCTTTGATCCGTTCTTATTATATTCCAACGGGGCTGACAGGAAATTTATGGACTGTGTTCCGCATTAGTCCAGAGGGTGAAATCCAAGATATTAATCGTATTTCAGGGACAACTATTGGGGCAAGCCAAGTTGGTTCAACTGTATCGAGTTATCAAAGCCAAGCGACGCAGTTGCATTATGTTCCTGTTTCAGCCAACGCACAGGCAAGGGCTAAAGCACTGAATTTGCAAGCGGATAAAGCGTATAAAAACAATCAATTTGAACAAGCTGCACTGATTTATCAACAATCTATTGATTATAATCCAAACGTTGGACAAACCTATAGCAATCTTGCTGTTGCTTATCAAAAGTTGAATCGTTCATCTGAAGCGTTATGGGCAAATCAAAAGGCGATTGCCTTGGCATCTAATGACAATACTAAAGCATATTCACATTACAACATTGGTAAAATTTATGAAAATAATCAGGACTATGTTCAAGCCAAACAACATTATCAACTAGCAAACCAATACAAGCCAAGTGCGACCTATGATGAGGCTATTCAGCGAGTGAGTCGCTAAGTCTATTAATATATTGGCTTAAACTGAATAAGCCGTACTAGAGCGAAATGCACTCTAGAAGTTGGATCATTATGTCCAATTCGAAGGCTGCTTTTTTATTTGAGGTTTTTGTGATCTTTTTATGTCGTTAGCATGGCAAATGGCGAAGTATAGAGTAATGTTGCAAGCCAGAATTTTTACGTCCAATAAAAAGACACCTACAACATTAGGATCAATACAGCCCGAAATGTTGAAGATGCCTTGGATTTCAGTGAGTAATCGATTATTTCGGTTCGGTAATCACTGATAACTTCTCTACACCGACACGTTCTATACTGGCTAAAAGTTTAGCCACCGTACCATAAGGGACAGTTTCATCGGCATTTAGGTTTAATGCTAACTTGCTGTTGGCATTTTTACGCTGTGTGATTTCTTGCTCAAAATTTTCGAGTTTGACTGGGTCTTTATCCAAAAAGATTGCGCCATTAGGTTTTACACTAATCACCAATGCTTTGTTTTGATCAGTAGATTGTGTCGGTGCAGCTTTGGGTAAGTTGACCTTTACGCTATTGGTTAATAAAGGCGCCGTGACGATAAACACGATCAATAACACCAACATCACATCGACCAGTGGGGTAATGTTAATGTCACTGACGACATCGTCATCTTGAGAAGTTGAAATTGCCATTTAAGCCAAAGCCTCCTTTTCTTGAGATGATAACTGATGCGTCGCCACTGGTTTTGCTGCAACATGCACAGTTTGAGTTTTGGTTGGCAGTTGGAAACCTACTTTTTGAGTAAGGCTGACAAAGTCTGTTGCAAAGTCATCTAAATCTGCACCAATGCCTTTTACTTTACGTACAAAATAGTTATAGGCAAGTACAGCAGGCACAGCCACAGCAATACCAATGCCTGTTGCAACCAGTGCCTGGCCAATTGGACCAGCAACCACATCCATACTGGCACTACCAGATTGTGCAATCGCCTGTAAGGCATGAATAATTCCGAACACGGTTCCAAACAAACCAATAAATGGAGCATTATTCCCAATGGATGCAAGAACAGCTGAACCTTTTTCCAGTTGACGACGTTCGGCAAGAATTTGCTTGCGTAAGTGTCGCTCTAACAAATCCTGACGACTCCAGGTTTGTTGTAAGTCTTGATGGGTTTTTTCATTGGCTTCAGTCAAGGTTTTAAAACCAGTTTGGGCAATACGTGCTGTTGGTCCCTGCGCATCTTCAGACTGACCAATTGCATCTGCCAAGTTCTGGGCTGACCAGAAACTATCGACAAAAAGTTTACTTTGTTTGGTGGCTTTTGAGGTTTGTACGGCTTTCACCACAATTAAAACCCACGTTACGATCGAAAAACCGATCAATAACCAAATGGTGGCATCATGAATAATCGTATTAATATCAGACATATCGAATTTTCCTAGGATAAAATTTTACAGTTTAATTGGGTAATTTGAAGTGAATCGGAACATCGACCCAACCTTCAACTGGTGTGTTACCACGTAGTGCAGGTGAAAATTTCCAGCGCTTCACAGTTTTTACAGCGGCATCATCCAGTACTTTTTTGCCGCTGCTATTTTTCAGGTTGATTTCCAATGGACTGCCTGTGGGTGAGACTTTCACACGTAACATCACAACACCTTCCCAACCACGGTCTAATGCTACTTCTGGGTATTCAGGTGCAGGATTACTTAAATAACCGGCATAACCTTTAGCTGCTGTCACGGGCAAGTTTTCTTGCGCAGGCTTAGTCACAGGTTCAGCGACTTTCTGGGTCGGTGCGACGTTTTCTGTAGGTTCAGCCTGCGGTACAGGTTGAGCCACGGATTTAGCGACTGGTCTAGGCTGCTCAATTGGCTTCTGCTCGACAGGCTTCTGAATGGATTTTTCAACCACTGGTTTTCGTACAGGCTGAGGCTTTGCTGAAACAGGTGGAATGATCGGTTTTTGTATTTCCTGTTTGAGTTTGGGTTCAATCACCTTAGGCGGCTCTTCCTTGGGTTTTTCAATTACAATCGCGATTGGTTCAGGCTTTTTCACGACCAAGGGTGGTGTTGGAAGATGCTCTGCAAGATAAAAAATGCCGTAATGTAACGCCAGAACAGCACCAATCGCCCAAAAGATCTTATGGGTCTGAACAGGTTTTTCTGCTGTGATCGGACTTGCCAAGTGGGCAACAAATGGATCTACAGCATGAAATACATTGGACTGAACATTTTGAAGTTGTTCAAACAAAATTGCCTTTTTAAAAGGACTTCGACTGACTTCACTCATATCAGTAATGCACCATTCAATAAGATTTAATTTGCATTTCAGAATATTTTTTTTCATTAATTAAATTGGTTTAATTTGAATAAGGAAATATTCTTTCAATTCTAAGTTTTTAATTAATTCACAGATGCGTGAAATAATTTAGTTAAATGAGAGATTAAAAATATAATGAGTTATTTTTTAAAAATAGAAAAAGAACTTTTTTAGATTAGTATTTTGATAAAAAGTGATAAAAGAATAATTAAAGATGGCGCCTTATAATAATTATAGATAATTTATTTTGTTTTTTAGATATCTGTTTATGGTTAATCTTGTATTTAATTTTTATTATGGGGTAATTTTATATCTCTGCTAAATAAATCTATTTATATGCAATAAGACTGTCCATATACAGGGCAGCCTTATTTTATTTAAAGCTAAAATTTTAAAAAATGCAGCAATAACGCTTAACTAAAGAATATTGGCCACTTTTAGAAAGTGCTCACGTGCTCTAATGCGTTCGATCCATGCTTTTAAGTGCGTATGATCATGCTGGCGCTCAACATCTAAATTGAACCAGTGATTGAGTGCTAAAGCCAAAGGAATATCCGCAACGCCAAAATGAGAGCCAGACAAATAGGGCTGTTTAGCCAGCTCGCTATTGGCAACATCCAATATCTTTTCTAATTTTTCTGCTGCGATTTTAACCGCGGCTAAATCTCTTTTGTCTGCTGTTTGACGAACCAAATTAAAAAACACAATTCCAAACACAGGCAGGACGGTGGTGGTGTACCAGTCTATCCATTTTTCTGCGCTAAAGCGTAATTTCGGGTCTTCAATCCACAATGAATTTTTTCCATACACTTCAGTCAGATAACGTAAAATGGTATTCGATTCCCACAAAACCGTGTCACCGTCTTGAATGACAGGAATCAAACCATTGGGATTGAGCGCTAAAAATTCAGCAGTATCCGTCAGGCCATACTGCTGTCCAGTAGGAATATGTTCAAATTGAAGTCCAAGTTCGGCTGCTAGCCAAAGTACTTTGTGGACATTTAAGGAGTTGGGTCTGCCCCAAATGGTGATGCTCATATATTTTCTCAAAAATTTTGAATGTGTGTGAAGCAGTGCTTTGGTGAAATCCAGTATTTAAATGATCGCCCATTTTGAATAGTCAAAATGACTTAGGCGATATTAAAATTTCACCAAAGCATTTAGCTTTTAATGTGTTTAGAAACGGTAGCTGACACGACCATAGTAATAACCACCATACAGTCCAAAAGGTGAAAGCTGAGCATAGTAGTTTTCACCTAAGCCATCGATAATGTTGGATTTTTCAGGGTAGGTGTTAAACAAGTTATCTGCGCCTAAAGTCAAGGACAGGCTGTCTGTAAGGTTATAGGTCGCGTCTAGGTCTACAATCCATTTAGCATCAAAAGTTTGGTCTGTCGCCGCGGTTTCGCTACGTGCAATGTAACTGCCATAACGGGATAGGCGCGTATTTAAATCCAGTTTTGCGTATTGCCAATTCGCAGCCAACGTGAATTTGGTTTTCGGATCTGCATCGGTGATCATACCTTTGGTACGACGGGTGATACGATCAATATTGATACCATCTAACTGACTTGGATTATCTGCAATCGCTGTAATATCGGTTTCATTCCAGTTGAAGCCTAAGCTCCAGCGGATACGACCATATTTGTTTAACTGTTGGGTATAGTCCGCAACAACATCGACCCCATTGGTTTCTGTATCAAATAAGTTGGCATAGTATGTGACATAGTTGACGTTAGAAAAACCATTTGCCGCCAAGATGTTATTGATGCCTGTTCCAGTAAGTCCCGCCGTGGACGCAATACGATCTTTCAGCTCTATACGATAAGCATCGACTGCAAGATTAAAGTTTTTGAATGGGCTATAGGTTAGGCCTAGTGAGAAGTTGGTCGATTTGGTTGGATCGAGTGCTTCTGCACCGAGAGCTTGACCCAGCGCAGAGTCGGTACGTACCGACTTACTGTAGACATCGGAGCGAACACCATTGTTTACCGTACTCACAATGCCTGTACTGGCAAAACCTTGTTGGTATAAAGAGGGTGCAATGAAGCCTGTACTGGCTGTCCCACGTATCGCCAGTTGAGGATTGAACTCATAACGGCTGTTAATTTTACCGTTAAAGGTATCGCCCGAACTGTCATCATAATGCTCAAAACGGCCTGCTAAACCCACAAACCAGTTTTCGGTTATATCTAAACCTAAGTCTAAATAGGCAGCGGTATTGCTCCGGCTAATATCGGCTTCATCTTCAGGTAAGAGCACACGAGCACCAAAGGTTCCAACAGTTGCAGGTAAGCCTGCATTATCACCTGTAGGAATAATATAACCGCCATTTTTATAGGCTAAAGGATCAGTGGCTTTAGAAGACCAACCTTCTTTACGATAGTCGAGCCCCCACGCAACACTCAGTGGGTTGGCACCAAAACCAATATCGAAGGTTTTCTTTAGGTCAAGGTTAGTGACCCATTGATAAGCATCGTATTTTTGCAAACCAAATGACGTTGGGCTAGACGGTCCAAGAGATGGATTGAGGTTGTTCCGTGTAGAGTGGTCTTGCGTGTTTTTACCATAGGAGCTACTCACATCCCATGCCCAGCCGAGCACATTATCGCCTTTTAATCCCCAAACGGTTTGTACATCCGTTTCACTTAAAATGACATCAGGTGTAGTACCATTTGGAAAGATTTCAACAATACCCGATCTGGAGTTTGGACGACGGTAGGATGCACCAGTCGAGGCATCACGCCAGCCCGCGGTGGTGTAGCTATATAGGGTGGCTGCATCACTTAGCGGCAGTTCAGCATTTGCAGAAACATTAAACTGTTCAACCGAAGGCAGACCTAATTTATTTAAATTACGATCTATGGTCGCTTCACGTGGGTCATCTTGACCATTTACTTTTGAATAAATATTGCCTGAAACAGCCCCTGCACGGGTGGTGGCATCTTGATTTTTCAGATCAAAACCCAAATTGATAAAACCATCTTGGCCTAGAGGTGCACCAGCGTTGGCATTCAGTTGGAAAGTTTCTCCGTTTCGGTCAGTGCCTGAATAATGCTCGCGACCACCATAAGTCGCACTAATATTGCCACCATGATCCGCCGATTTGAGCACAATGTTGATTACCCCTGCAATCGCATCGGAACCATACTGCGCCGCTGCACCATCGCGTAGCACTTCCACTCGTGCAATCGCACCAATTGGAATCAGGTCTAAGTCCGCTGCTTGGTAGCCCTCGCCAAAACCATATTTGTTAATGGCCAAAGCACCGACATGACGACGTTTCCCATTCACAAGTACGAGCGTATGCCCACCACCCAAACCACGTAAACCCGCAGAACGGGCTACAGCGCCGTAACCATCGGGTTGGCTAGGCACGGTAGCTACGCTAAAAGAGGGAATCACTTTTGCCAGAATGTCTCTTAAAGCGAGGGTATTGCCTTGTTTAAGTAGTTGTTCACCACTAATCACATCCACGGGTGCAGGGCTTTCAGTGATGGTACGAATGCCACCACGATTGCCTACGACAACGACACTTTCTAATTGCTGAACATCTTCTTTTTCAGCGGATGTTACGGTTTTTTGCTGAATATCTTCAGCATAGATTGAGCCTGTAATTCCGCAAGTTAATGCAAAAAAAATGGATTGATAGAGAGGGGATATTTTAAAACCCAGCTTTTCAGGCTGGGGCTGTATTAACTTGGTGTGCAGCATTATATTTTCCAATGATGATGTAATTTATAGAGGTTTACTTAAAACAATAATCTGATGAGTATTTCGACTCTGGTAGTCAATATATCGATTGTTTTTTTATTGTTAAATATTAAATAATCATTTAAATATCAGTTTTGGGTAAATAAGTTTTTATTGAAATATTAATAAGTTTTTCTTTATTTTTAATAACATTTGAATCTAATTGTGGAAAATTATATTTTCACTTTTTTATATAACTTTAAGTTTATTTAATATTTAATTTTTAAAATATAAATCCGTTTAATAGGTTCCAACTTTATATCTTTTGGGAAGTAGAAAATGGGGCTGAGTTATAAATTAAGCATACTGGATAAATGTCCAAGAGCCGAAGGTATCAGCGCGGAACAGTCATTTAAAAATGCATTGCAAATTGCTCAAACGGCAGAAGCTTTAGGCTTTTATCGTTACTGGGTGGCTGAGCACCATTTCACAGCTTTGTTATCTAGTCCATCACCCGAAATTTTGATTGCATGGTTATTGGCACAGACTAAAAGCATTCGAATTGGTTCGGGTGGGGTAATGTTGCAACACTACAGTCCTTATAAAGTTGCGGAAAATTTTAATGTTTTAGCAAGTCTGGCACATGACCGCGTGGACTTGGGGGTAGGCAAAGCACCTGGCGGTTTTCCTGTTTCAACTCAAGCATTACAGCTTGGGCTAGACCAAACACAAAAGGGCAACTTTAAGGTCCAGTTACAAGCATTAGATCATTATTTGAATACAAAATTAGATCGAAATCAGCCTGATCAGGTTGCTGCAACACCAATACCTCAGCAAAGTGCAGAAAAGTTCTTATTGGGGGCAAGCATTGAAAGTGCGCGACTCGCAGCAGATTTAGGCTGGAACTTCGTATTTGCTGCGCATTTAAATGGCGATGCCACCTTACTTCAAGATGCGTTGCAGACCTACTCACACTATTCGGCAGGGGAACGGGCCATTGTTGCAGCACAAATTATTGTGGCGGATAGCCGTGATCAAGCGGAAGAACTGGCAGCAGGGCTATCTGTTTGGACCTTAGAACTTGAGAATGGGCAACGGGTAAAAATCCCGAATGAGCAAAGTGGCCAAGAGTTTTCGCGACAAGCTCAATCTGCGATTAAAAGCCTTAAAAAAGAGCAGCTAAATATTATTAAAGGTACTGCCGATGACATTCATCAGCAATTACACGCTTTGCATCAACAATATGGAATTCATGAATTTATTGTCGAATCGCCACTGTTGGATCATGCAACGCGTCTGAAATCTCTAACTTTACTGGCGCAGCACGCTGTGCTTGCAGCTTGAGTTGGAGAAATTGATGTCAAATAGACCATTACTAGAACAGCAGTTGCTGAGTTGGAGACATGAATTACATCGTCATCCAGAATTATCAGGTCAAGAGTTTCAAACCACCGACAAATTAAAACAATGGTTGTCTGAATATGGCATCGAAACCTCAACTTGGGGCTTAAAAACTGGACTGATTGCGGATATTGGCACTGGTCATCCGGTTGTGGCTATTCGAGCAGATATCGACGCTTTACCCATTCATGAAGAGATCGAGCAAGACTTTCGCTCGACTCAAAACGGAGTGATGCATGCTTGTGGACATGATTTACATAGCTCGACCATTTTAGGTGCTGCGATTTTACTTAAAGCTCAAGTGTCTGATTTAAAAGGCACGGTACGCGTTATTTTTCAGCCTGCCGAGGAAACTTATAGCGGCGCTTATGAGGTGCTTAATAGTGGCGCCTTGGAAGATGTATCCGCCATTTTCGGTTTTCACAATGTCCCTGAGTTGCCTTTAGGCACTTTTGCGACACGTGCTGGAGCATTTTATGCCAACGTTGACCGATTCAAAATTGTGATCAAAGGCAAAGGCGGTCATGCAGGCCGTCCGCATGAAACCAAAGACCCGATTGTTGTCGCGGCACAGTTGATTAGTGCTGTGCAAACCATTGCTAGTCGCAGCATAAATAATTTAGACACCTGTGTAGTCAGTATTACCCAAATACATGCCGGCACGAGTTGGAACATCCTGCCAGAAGAAGCTCGCTTAGAGGGCACGGTACGAACCCATTCTTCGGAAGTTCGCTTAGCTGTTGAAGAAAAACTTAAACAAATTGCACAAGGTATTGCACTTGCCCACTCAGTTGACATTGCAGTGGATTGGGACAATGGCCCCGCCGCATTAATCAATACTGCAACATGGGCTGAACTGAGCCAAAGCGTTGCTCATGCGCAAGGTTATGAGGTGCAAGAAGCACCGCTTTATTTGATTGGTGAGGACTTTGGCGCCTATCTAGAACACATCCCCGGTGCCTTTGTCAGTATCGGCAGTGCCAGTTCCTTCGGTTTGCACCATCCCCAATATCAACCTAATGAATCTTTAATTTATCCAGCTGCTCAATACTTTGCTGCCTTAGCAACACAAGCACTTGAGTCTATTCATAAAAATGCAGAGGTCTAACATGAGTAATACCAAACAAATTCGCCTTGGAACTATCTTACACGGTGCAAACGGAAATATGTCTGCATGGCGCCATCCTGAAGCAGTAGTAGATGCCAGTATCAATTTTGAATTTGCAAAAAACGTCGCACTTCAAGCAGAACGGGCAAAGTTTGATTTTGTCTTTGTGGCTGATGGTTTATATATCAACGAAAAATCAATTCCTCATTTTCTCAATCGTTTTGAACCCATTACCTTGCTTTCAGCTCTAGCCAGTGTGACCCAAAATATTGGTTTGGTGGGTACGGTGTCGACCTCGTATAGCGAGCCGTTTACGATTGCGCGTCAATTTGCCAGTCTGGATCATTTAAGTGGCGGACGTGCAGGATGGAATGTGGTGACCACACCACTTGAGGGCACTGCAAAAAATCATACCCGTAAGCAGCATCCTGAGCACAGCCAACGCTATGAAATTGCAGATGAATATTTGCAAGTTGCAAAAGGGCTTTGGGACTCGTGGGGTGCAGGTGCTTTTGTTCGCAATAAAGAAACAGGGCAATTTTTTGAACGCAGTAAATTACATACCTTGAACCATAAAGGTAAACATTTTGAAGTGGCAGGTCCACTCAATGTGGAGCGTTCGCCACAAGACCGTCCGATTTTGTTCCAAGCAGGAGCATCGGGTGCAGGTCGTACCTTAGCTGCGAAACATGCCGATGCCATTTTTACCCATCAAGCCTCTTTGGAAGAAGCACAAGCATTTTACTTAGATGTGAAACAGCAAGTGATTAAGAATGGTCGTGACGTAGATGATTTGCTCATTTTCCAAGGGATTGGGGTCTTGATTGGAGATTCTGCTGAGGACGTAGAGCGTCAATATCTTGAAACTGCTGCATTGGTGACGATAGAGGACGCGCTGAATTATTTAGGCCGTTTCTTTGAGCATCATGATTTTTCTCAATATGAACTCGATGCACCTTTTCCAGAACTGGGCACACTCGGTGAAAACAGCTTTAAAAGTGGCACTGATGAAATTAAACGCAAAGCCAAAGCAGAGAATTTAACTTTACGTCAGGTTGCATTGCAAGCAGCAACTCCACGTCCACCTTTTGCTGGAACCGTGGAAGAAGTGGCAGATCAGTTGGAACTGTGGGTGAAAGAAGAGGCGGCTGATGGCTTCATTATTGCGGGTGCAACCCCTAAAACTTTAGATACTTTTGTTGAAAAAGTTGTGCCATTGCTGCAACAACGCGGGCTATATCGTACCGAATATCCGGGCACCACTTTACGTTCTAGTTTTGGTTTAAAGCGACCAGAAAATCAATTTGAACCATTAGAAAAGGAACAGTTTCATGCGGTTGAATAAAACACCTCTGACGATTGCTTTGGCACTGTTTCTAGGAATATCTCTGGTTGGATGCAGTAAAGAACAAACATCTAATCAAACAGCTAGTTCAACGGCCGAGTCTACAAAATCGACCGATAAAACCGATTTTTATAGCCGTGAGCTTGCAAAGTTAAAAGAGAATATGACGCCCATTCATGTTGCTCAAAATGCAGAAGCTCGTCAAAAAATTCCAAAAGATTTTAAGTTTGTAAATGCAGGTTATTTAACGGTTGCTGCAATTTCAGGTGCACCTCCATTAAGTGTGTTAGGTCCTGATAACCAAACCTATATTGGAACGGAAATTGATATTGCCCGTTTGATTGCAGACAGCTTGGGTTTAAAGCTGAAACTGGTTCGTACCTCGTGGGAAGACTGGCCGCTCGGTGTACTTAGTGGCAAATATGATGCAGCCATTGCCAATGTCACTGTGACCAAAGAGCGTAAGGAGAAATTCGACTTTGCGACCTATCGCCAAGACGTATTGGCTTTTTATGTCGCAGAGAAAAGCAAAGTCAAAGCCATCAAAGGTCCCGATGATATTTCAGGTTTAAAAGTGATTGTTGGTTCTGGTACCAATCAGGAAAAAGTGCTGTTGGATTGGATTGAAGACAATAAAAAGAAAGGGCTGCCACCGGGGCAGGCACTTTATTACGATGACGGTGCATCCGCAAGTTTAGCGCTTCAGTCTGGGCGGGTTGATGCCTTATTTGGTCCTAACGTTGCTTATGCATGGCAAGCAGCAAATGGTGCAAAAATCCGTTTAGCAGGAACAGCACTCGGTGGTGGAACACGACCTGCCGAATTGGGGGTCACGCTGAAAAAAGACGGTGGTTTGGCCGATGCGGTACAGACAGCTTTGAATGGAGTAATTCAAACAGGGGAGTATCAAAAAGTCTTAGCGCGTTGGGGGGCACAGGCAGAAGCGATTCAGCATTCTGTAATCAACCCGCCGGGGCTAGGAGACTAAAAGGTACAACGCCCAGACAGTGGTAATTTTGTTCTGGCATTAATAAGTGTGATGAGTTGCTACAACAATGGGAGAGCGACTCACACGTAAAAAAGTTTGAAAACTGATTAATTGGATTAGATTAGTCTTCAATTGATTCAGGATAAATAAGAGGTCGTTATGCAAGAAAAATTTATCCAAATACCCGTTGATGTGCCCGAAGCACAGCCTTTACTGGATCAGTTATTTGCTGAATATGAAGAAATTTATGGTGATTTTTTTGCACGCCAAGATACTCATGTTATTAATGAACGTAAAAAAGCCACACATCGAGAACGCTATGAAGGCGCGGAAGACTTTTTACCGCCGCATGGATTATTCGTGGTGCTTAAACGTGATGATGAAGTCATTGCAATGGGTGCGTATAAACGCTATGACGCAGAAACCGCAGAGTTGAAACGGATTTGGTCACATCGAAACTTACGTAAACAGGGGCTGGCTGCAAAAATAGTCAAAGAACTTGAACGAAGTGCGCTTGCTGTAGGGTATCGCAAAATCTTTCTCACCACGGGGTTTAAACAAATTCCAGCAGTGAAATTGTATTTGAGCTTAGGTTATGAACCGCAGTTTGAACTCACCCCAGATTTTAATTTTGATCGATACATTGGTGCGCCTTTACACGGTGGACTTCCTTTTAGAAAGACTTTATTGCAAAAGGAGGTCGCATGAGTTTAGAGCACTATAAAATCGTTCCAGCACGTCATCCACTGCGTTACATTGGCGTCGCATTTTCGATATTAATTATTGCAGTCGTCGCGGAATCGATATTTTCCAATCAAAACTGGGGCTGGCCTGTTTTTAGACAATGGTTCTTTGATCCTGCCATTCTTCAGGGCTTGTTGATGACACTGAAACTGACCTTTTGGTCAATCGTGTTTAGTTTAATTTTGGGCACTATTGTAGCCATGATGAGACTGTCTTCATCTTGGTTAATTCGCTCATTGGCATGGGTGTATATCTGGATGTTCAGATCATTACCACTGCTGTTGGTGTTGATTATTCTCTATAACTTTTCTTATTTATATGAATATATCAATGTCGGGGTGCCTTTTACTGACACGGTCTTTGCCCAGTTTAAAACCATTAATGCACTGGATCAGTTCTCAACAGCTTTGGTGGGTTTGGTGATTGTACAAAGTGCCTATACCGCGGAAGTCATCCGAGGCGGGATTCTGTCTGTTGATCATGGTCAATTTGAAGCAGCGGCAGCATTGGGTCTGTCATGGTGGCGCCGTACGACGCGCATTATTTTACCACAATCGATTCGCAGTATTATCCCCGCAATTATTAATGAATGTGTGGGCTTATCTAAAGGCACATCGATTGTGTATGTTTTGGCAATGCCTGAACTCTTTTACACGGTACAAATGATCTATAACCGTAATCAAGAAGTGATTCCGTTGTTGATGGTCGCTGCCGTTTGGTATGTGATAGTCACCAGTGTATTTTCCATCGTGCAATGGTATATCGAAAAAATATTGGCGAAAGGTGAACGGAAATCAGCCATTAATAGCTTTGCTTTTTTCAAGAAAGCGCAGCCACAAGTTACTCAGCCGCGCATAGGAGTCAGTTATGATAATTAATCAATCAGCACAGCCTACAAATGGTCATATCCAAGTGAGCCATGTCTTTAAAAACTATGCGGGACATGCGGCATTACAGGATATTAGTCTGGATATTCCGGCGGGATCCGTGACGGTAATTATTGGTCCATCTGGGTCGGGTAAATCAACTTTACTACGTACGATAAATCATTTAGAGCGTGTAGATGCAGGATTTATTCAAATTGATGATGAGTTTATCGGCTATCATAAAAAAGGCGATAAACTTTATGAATTAAAAGAACGAGACATTTTAAAACAACGTAAATCTGTGGGTTATGTTTTTCAGAACTTTAATTTATTTCCACATTTAAATGTTTTGCAAAATATTATTGAAGCACCCTTAGCACATAAAAAACTTAGTAAAGATCAAGCGATTTTAAAAGCCAATCAATTATTGGGTTTAGTTGGGCTAAGGGATAAAATTGCAGCATGGCCCAAACAACTTTCTGGGGGGCAGCAGCAGCGTGTTGCGATTGCCAGAGCTTTGGCACTAGACCCCAAAGTGATTTTATTTGACGAGCCAACTTCGGCTTTAGACCCTGAGTTGGTGGGTGAAGTTCTAAATGTAATCAAAAGTTTGGCGAAATTAGGTAAAACCATGGTGATTGTAACGCATGAAATTGCTTTTGCACGAGAAGTTGCCGACCATGTGGTGTTTATGGATCAAGGTAGAATTGTTGAACAAGGTACGGTGCAACAAGTTCTGGAACATCCTAAAGAAGAGCGTACTCAAAACTTTTTATCTCGGGTTTTATAAATTTGAGTCTTATTTTTTAATGATATCTATTTTAGTTTTATATATTAAAATCGTTGGTGAATGATAAAACTAACGATTTTTTTTATAAGTTTAATTTTGTTGATAAGGTATGATTAAATCCATATAAATAGAATAAATTTCATTGTTTATAATCATTTTAAATTTATTTTTAATAGTGATTAAAATGAGCAGATTAATTTATTTGGATTATGCAGCAACAACACCTATACTTCCTGAAATTTCTCAAGCAATGATTCGATGTTTGTCTGTAGAAGGTGATTTCGGAAATCCAGCCTCACAATCGCATCATTATGGTTGGGACGCGGCAAAACATATCACCACGTCTAGACAGCACGTTGCCAATTTAATCCACGCTAAACCTCAAGAAATTATTTGGACTTCAGGTGCAACAGAATCGAATAACCTCGCGCTCAAAGGCACTTTAGATATCTATAAGCATAAAAATAAACACATTATTACCAGTAAAATAGAGCATAAGGCCGTTTTAGATACCTGTGCAGAGTTAGAAAGTCTCGGTTTTCAGGTCACTTATTTGCAACCCGAATTGGTTACGGGGCTTATTCGCCCAGAACAGGTAGAGCAAGCCATTCAACCCAATACGGTTTTAATTTCGCTCATGATGGTGAATAACGAAATTGGCACATTAACTGATATTCAAGCGATTGGTCATATTGCACATCAGCATCAAATTTTATTTCATGTCGATGCCGCCCAAGCCGCTGGAAAGACACAGATTGATGTTCAGGCGATGCAGATTGATTTACTAAGTTTATCTGCCCACAAAATCTATGGACCCAAAGGCATTGGTGCGCTCTATGTTCGTCAAGACATTCAAAAACAGATCAAGACACAAATTCATGGCGGTGGACATGAACAGGGTTTACGTTCGGGAACTTTAGCCACACATCAAATCGTTGGAATGGGCGAAGCTTGCAGATTGGCTAAATTAGTCTTAGTGGAAGAACAACAGCGGATCCAACATCTAAGGAATAAGCTATTGCAAGGTTTACAGGCTTTGACACCCGTGAACTTAAATGGCCATGCTACACAGCATGTCGCAAATTATTTAAATATGAGTTTTTTAGGCGAACGAGCCAATTCTATTATTGCCGCGATTAAACAGGTTGCCGCAGTTTCAAGTGGCTCGGCTTGTAATTCGCATCATCCCGCGCCGTCGCATGTATTAAGTGCTTTAGGACTGAGTGAAAATTTAGTGTCAAATACGGTACGTCTTAGTTTTGGAAGATATACCACGCAAGATCATATAGAAATATTGTTGAAGCATTTAGTAATGGTTTTAACGGAAAAAAAGGCAACAACGCAGTTATCTTTTGTCTAATTCTTAAAACTATGATTTATTTGGATTAAAAGCTAGAGTTTATTAATAAAATTTTCTCTAGTTTTTTTAACTGATAAAGATGGTATGCAAATTTTGTGTAAGTAATGTGTGTTTAGTAAAATACAAATTGGTTTTAGTTTAATTCAGTACTAGATGTATGGGTATCTAAAATAAAAAAAAGTGTGTGTAAAATCAAAATAGTGATTTTTTGTTTTTGGCAATGGGTGGCACTTAGTATGTCAAATATTGTGTTTTTAAATACAATAAATACATGATATTGTGATATTGTTCTCATAAATATACATAAAAAAAATGTGCTTTTTCATTTTTTATGTTACATAAAAAAACAATTTTATTTTTAATGTGTATAATTCTTAAAATAGATATTTTTCAATTTATAAAAAATAGCTTTTATAACTATCTATTTGTTTTACATATAAAAAATAATTTTTAAAACATTGGTTTAACATGTGTTTTTAAAAAAGTTTAATAAGATATTTTAAAAAATCTTAATAGTTTTTTGTCAGATTTCAGTGAATTTATACAGGTGTATTTTAAAGAATAATAAACTAGTGTAAAAACATTGAGAGAAGAAATAATTTACTTTTAATACTCATTTTTTTATTTGATGAACCATAAGAATGCGCAGGTTATGAGTAGCTAAAAGTCGTTTAAGTTTAATAAGACCAAAAAACTTTTTTTATTTTTGGATGGAAATAACAAATCAATACCATTTCAGAGGGTTATTTGTATGGTTACTCAAATTTCAATAGTAGGTAAGGAATCTCATAAAGAAGCTGTGGCTAATATGGGAGGATCAAACAAAGTTCAGTTATCAAAAGAAAACCCTTCAGTAGTCAAGCTTCAGCTAAATAAAGATGATGTTAAGAGTTTTTCAAAAGAAGGGAATGATCTCAAAGTTATTTTAAATAATGGAGAGGTTATAACAATTGTTGGTTTTTTCGCATCGGATAATAGTTTAGTTTTAGAAGGTAGTAATGCCTTAGTATGGGTAGATTTTGTTGCTAATGGAGATGCTATAAATGCAACATATTCAACTTTGAGTGATATTGAACCTTTACTTTACGATGATAATGGAATGTCTGCATTAGCGTGGATTGCAATTCCATTAGCTGCGGGAGGCATGATAGCTTGGGCAGCAAATGATTCAGATGATGATTCAGGTTCTGGTTCTAAAGGCGCTATAGGTGAAACGGGTGCCACTGGGGCTACAGGATCTACGGGTGCCACTGGGGCTACAGGATCTACGGGTGCCACTGGGGCTACAGGATCTACGGGTGCCACAGGTGAAACAGGCGTTACTGGAGAAACTGGTGCAACGGGCGAAACTGGTGCCACAGGTGAATCGGGTGAAGATGGAAAGTCAATTTTAGACCTGCTTATCGAAGCTGGAGAATTACCTGCAGATGCAACCATTACTGATTTAATTGAATATTTAAAAGGTGTGGATGGTGCGATTGGTGCGACAGGTGCATCAGGTGCAGATGGAAAATCAGCTTTAGAGTTATTGATTGATGCAGGTGAATTACCAACCGATGCGAATATTAATGATTTGATCAATTACCTAAAAGGGTTAGATGGTGCGATTGGTGCGACAGGTGCATCAGGTGCAGATGGAAAATCAGCCTTAGAGTTATTGATTGATGCAGGTGAATTACCAACCGATGCAACCCTTAATGACTTAATTGAATATTTAAAGGGTGCAGATGGCGCGGCTGGCGCAACAGGTGCCACAGGTGCAGATGGCAAATCAGCACTAGAGTTGCTGATCGAAGCTGGAGAATTACCACCGGGTTCAGATACAAACGACTTG